>JBCBDH010000012.1:0-23274 GCA_038529855.1 Bacteroidota bacterium
CGCCCCGCTGGTTATTAAACAAAGCTTCTGGCTCTGCTGAAGCTGTTGACATTCCAAAGTTGATGATGGGATTGATGATCGGATTTTTTTCTACACGAATATTCTGGAATCCCAATCGCGTTTCCCAGATTATGTCAATAAGTATATCGAACAAAATAGGGCGGTTCCTGGGGCAGGGCTTTATAAACCTTATCAAAGCGATGTCTTTAACGTAGACAATGGTTATGATTATCTACTGGCGCAAGGCTACATTGGATTTAATGTAACTCGTCATGTAGGGGTACAATTTGGCCATGGCCGAAATTTTATTGGACAGGGTTATCGGTCGATGCTACTGTCTGATTTTGCAACGGATTATCTCTATCTCAAGATCAATACGCGGGTTTGGAAATTGCATTATCAAAATATCTTTGCCGAGCTCAATGCCTTTGGCACTAGAGATGAGTCCAGAGTGGTTATTCCTAAAAAATACCTTTCTGCTCACTATCTGAGCTATCGGCCCACACCCAATTTCTCTGTGGGCTTTTACGAAGCCGTACTGTATTCTCGAGAACGACAATTGGAATTACAATACCTCAATCCAGTTATTTTTTATCGTACCATCGAACAAGGCTTAGCCAGCCCAGATAATGTCTTGATCGGTTTGGACTTCAAATGGAATCTATTTAAGAAAGTACAGCTCTATGGTCAGTTGATGTTGGATGAGTTTAAGTTTGATGAGCTGATCTTGGAGCGTCGGGGTTGGTGGGGGAATAAATTTGGAGTACAAGCTGGCGCCAAATATATTGACCTCTTTGGCATCGATCATTTGGATGTAAGATTAGAGTGGAATATGGCTCGGCCCTATACCTATACTCATTTTGATAGTACAGCCAATTATACCCACACCAATCAGGCTTTGGCCCATCCGCTGGGTGCCAATTTTCAAGAGGTCCTGGGTACGCTTCGCTACCAAGCAACAAAGAAATTATTGCTAGAAGCCCGACTGATTGCTGCGACGACAGGAGAAGATGAAGAAGGTACCAATTGGGGAATCGACTTACTTCGAGATTATGATAGCCGAGAGCTGGAAATAGGGAATGAAATCGGTCAAGGGGTAGGCGCACAGATGCTATTGGCGGGTTTGGATGTGACCTACCAATTATACCATAATATCTTTATCGACCTAAATGTAATGTATCGAAGGTTTGATAGTGATTTGGATGCCAGAGATGTGAATAGCAGATATATAGGCGCTGGCATCCGCATGAACATTGGACGCCAGCGATTTGATTTTTAGATAATCATTCCGGCACCAACAGTTTCATTGGTCCCTTCCTCTACTAATATTAAACTACCAGTGATCCTATTTTTTCGATAGCTATCGTAGAAGAGTGGTTTGGTGGTCCGGATGACGATTCGGGCAATGTCATTCATACCAATATTCTTATCTTCCAGATTGCGGTGCAGGGTATTGATATCGAGCTTATAGCGGATCTCTTTGACAATACAACGAATCTCCTTGGTGGTGTGAAGTATGGTGTATTTACCCCTCGCTTGTAGGGGGCGATCATTAAACCAACAAATCATCACTTCGAGATCCTGCCCAACTTCTGGCGAATTGTTTTCTCGAACAATCATATCTCCACGACTCAAATCCAAATCATCTTCTAAAAGTAGGGTGACCGACATTGGAGGAAAGGCTTCCTCTAGCTCCCCGTCAAAGCTATCAATTTTGGTAATTTTACTCACAAAGCCAGAAGGTAAGAGCATGACTTGATCTCCCTTTTTGAAAGTTCCACCTGCAATTCGACCGGCATAACCTCGATAGTCGTGAAATTCATCAGTATTGGGACGAATGACATATTGCACTGGAAATCGGCAGTCAATCAAATTGTGATCATTGGCGATGTGAACATTTTCCAGATAATACATTAAAGTGGTTCCCTGATACCAGGGCATATGAATGGATTTATCTACTACATTATCCCCCTTTAGTGCTGAGATAGGAATGAAATGTATGTCTTTGACATCGAGCTTGGAGGCCCAATTGGAAAACTCCTCCTTGATGGTCTCGTACACTTCCTGGCTATAATCCACTAAGTCCATCTTATTGATGCAAATGACCAGATGTGGAATTTGGAGCATGGTCGAAATAATCGAGTGGCGTCTGGTTTGTTCCACTACACCGTTTCGAGCATCAATAAGGATAAGAGCAACATTGGCGGTTGAGGCTCCCGTCACCATATTGCGGGTATACTGAATGTGACCAGGGGTATCGGCAATGATGAATTTGCGCTTTGGCGTAGAGAAGTAGCGATAGGCTACATCAATTGTGATGCCTTGTTCGCGTTCGGCTTTTAGCCCATCAGTCAATAGGGCTAGGTTGACCTCTTCTTCTCCCCGTCGAAGACTACTTGCCTCTATGGCTTCGTATTGGTCTTGATAAATGGATTTACTATCGTATAAAAGACGACCTATGAGTGTGCTTTTGCCATCGTCGACGCTACCAGCTGTAGAAAATCGCAAAAGTTCAGAATTCTGTTGCATGATTAATGAGTTGAACGGTTGTTGAATTTGAATAAGGAACTAGAAATATCCCTGCTTTTTGCGATCCTCCATAGAGGTTTCAGAGCGTTTGTCATCAGCCCTGCCCCCGCGTTCGGTGATTCGGGTGGTGGAGACTTCCTCGATGATCTTTTCCAGCGTATCAGCTTTGGATAGACTCAGCCCTGTACAGGTCATATCGCCAATGGTACGGCAGCGGACGAGCATTTCTTTGACTTCTTCATTGGGTTTGCGTTGGATGTAATCGCATTCTGCCAGTAAGACCCCATCTCGCATAAATACTTTGCGCTGATGGGCAAAGTACAAACTGGGAAGAGCGACCTTTTCCATCGCCAAGTACTGCCAGACATCCAACTCCGTCCAATTGCTGATGGGAAATACTCGGAAATGTTCACCAAAAAGCTTTTTGCCATTGAAGAGGTTCCACAATTCAGGGCGTTGGTTTTTGGGGTCCCATTGGCCAAATTCGTCCCGATGGGAGAAAAAGCGCTCTTTGGCCCGCGCCTTTTCTTCATCTCTCCTGGCACCGCCTAATGCGGCATCGTATTTACCGTCTTCCAGAGATTTTAATAAAACCGTTGTTTGCAATCCATTTCTACTGGCATTATAGCCTTTTTCCTCTACTACCAATCGCGTATCAATGGCCTCTTGAACTGATCCGACGATTAGACGAACGCCCAGTTCCTTAACCAGATTATCGCGAAAAGTGATTGCTTCTGGAAAATTATGACCAGTATCTATATGGAGTAAAGGGAATGGAATGCGGGCGGGGTAAAAAGCCTTTCTAGCCAGATGGGTCATCAAAATGGAGTCTTTTCCTCCCGAAAACATGAGTACGGGATTTTCAAATTGGGCAGCGACTTCCCGGATGACAAATATGGACTCGGCTTCGAGTTCTTTTAAATGGTTAAAATGATAGCTCATAATGACTTTAGATTAAATGCACTTGCTACAAAGTAGTTGGGCGACAAAATTACGGATTATATCCTTTTCTACCCCGACTACCTAGCATACGAATCTTTTGTAGAATAGTTATGCTTGCTAGGCGACGTGGAAAAGGGAACCCAAGGGTCGTCTTCCTACTCGTAGCGAACAAAGGGCAAAACGAAATCGAGTATGGCCTGACTGGCGGTTTCTACATCCAATTGATCTGTTCGGATTTCCAAATCCGGATCAGTGGGTGCTTCGTAAGGCGAGTCAATTCCAGTGAATCCGTGGATTTCACCCTTTCTTGCTTTTTGATAAAGACCCTTGACATCTCTGGCTTCACAGACTGCCAAGGGGGCGTTAATATAAATCTCTATAAAGTCATCTTCGCCAATGATGTGCTTCGCGAAATCGCGAATGGCTTTGGTTGGACTAATGAATGAATTGATGCAAATGATACCGCTGTTGAGATAAAGTTTGGCCACTTCGGCAATCCTGCGGATATTCTCCTGTCGGTCTGCCAAGCTAAAGCCCAGATTATTATTGATTCCACTGCGGATATTGTCTCCATCCAATACTTGTGTAAAAAAACTGCATTCAAATAATTTTCGTTCCAAATGTTGAGCGATGGTACTCTTTCCCGAACCTGAAAGACCAGTCATCCACAGGACCTTGCTCTTTTGCCCAAGCCTCGCTTCGCGCTCCTGGCGCTGGACCAGTTGATCAAAGATAGGATGAATATTTTTTTCCAAAACTAGGCTATTTCTTTGAAGAAAATATTTTTCGGATACTCCCTCTAGGGGCACTTTGCCAGGCTCGCTCGTGAAAATAGTAGATCACAATCTTGATAACTGCTTCTAAAGCAGCAACAATGGTCGATTTCTCCAGGACGTCATCACATTCGGCCTGGCTAAATATCAAATAAGCCAGGGTAAAGGTCGTCCCTGTAGCCAAAAAGCGCCAGGTAATAGCCTTGAGAATACTTCTTAAACGCGATTCTTTCATGATTTCAAGTCTGTGAAGAAACAAATGTCAAGCAATATTGGTAATTAGTCAACCTTAGCGGAATAAAAAAAGCATTTGACTCGCCTAAAAGACGATTGGGCAAACTTATTTTTTGCGAACAACTTTTACGAATTAGCGGTTCAAATACGATATAAAGAGTTGAAGGTCTTACATTTTAGTCACCAAAGCCCTATTTTTGAACTCTAAATCAAATTGAGATTATGGCTAAAACACTTCAAGATGCTATTGGCGAACGGATATTGGTCCTGGATGGGGCCATGGGAACGATGATTCAGGAATATCAATTAGAGGAGAAAGACTATAGAGGCGACCGTTTTGCCGATTTTCATATGGACATCAAGGGGAATAATGATTTGCTCTCTATAACTCAACCTCATGTTATCGAAGCGATTCACAAGGCTTATTTAGAAGCTGGCGCAGATATTATCGAAACCAATACCTTTAGTGCAAATGCGATCTCACAGGCCGACTATGAAATGCAAGAGCTGGCCTATGAGATTAATCTGGCTTCTGCCCAGATTGCTAAGAAAGCAGCAGGGGAATTCACTCAAATGGACCCAGATAAACCCCGTTTTGTTGCGGGTGCCTTTGGCCCAACGACTCGAACAGCCTCGCTTTCTCCAGATGTGAACGACCCTGGGTATCGCGCAGTGAGTTTTGACGAATTGATGGAAAGCTATTACGAGCAGGCGAGAGGATTGATGGATGGTGGGGTAGACTTATTTTTGGTAGAAACCATTTTTGATACCCTTAATGCTAAGGCGGCGCTATTTGCCATTGATCGCTTGTTTGATGAGCGAGGTAAGAAATTGCCGATTATGGTATCAGGTACTATTACAGATGCTAGTGGTCGAACCCTCTCTGGGCAAACTGCTGAGGCTTTTTGGATTTCGGTGAGTCACATGGATTTGTTTAGTGTGGGTTTGAATTGTGCGTTGGGGGCAGAAGAAATGCGACCTCATCTGAAAGCGCTCTCAAAGATTGCCGACACGCATATCAGCGCCTATCCCAATGCAGGGCTGCCCAATGAATTTGGGGAATATGATCAGGAAGCAGATGAGATGAAGAAATATATAGAGGAGTTTGCCAGCAGTGGTTTTGTAAATATCATTGGCGGTTGCTGTGGTACAACGCCTGCTCATATCAGAGCAATGGCGGAAGGGGTAGTTGGTTTTACACCAAGAAAGATACCTCAAGTAGCCAACTATACGCAGCTCAGTGGCTTGGAACCGCTGATCATCCGTCCTGAGACTAATTTTGTCAATGTAGGCGAACGAACCAATGTAACAGGTTCTCGAAAATTTGCTCGCTTGATCAAGTCTGGTGATCTTGCCGAGGCACTCTCTGTGGCACAACACCAAGTAGATGGAGGGGCACAGATCATAGATATCAATATGGATGAGGGGCTGCTTGACTCCAAGAAGGCCATGGTCGATTTTCTGAATTTGGTAATGGCCGAACCAGATATCGCTAAATTGCCGATTATGATCGATTCCTCTAAATTCGAGGTTATTGAGGCTGGCTTGAAGTGTGTGCAGGGCAAATGCATTGTCAATTCGATTTCTATGAAGGAGGGCGAGGAGGAATTTATTCGTCAGGCTAAGTTGGTGCGTCGCTATGGTGCAGCTGCGGTTGTGATGGCTTTTGATGAAGCTGGTCAGGCTGATACTACAGAGCGAAAGGTGGAGATTTGTGTCCGAGCTTATAATATTTTGACTGAAAAGGTAGGTTTTAAACCACAGGATATCATTTTTGATCCCAATATCTTTGCAGTCGCTACGGGTATTGAAGAACATAATGAATATGCCATCAATTTTATTGAAGCCACACGACAAATTAAGGCCCAATGCCCAGGGGCAAAGGTCAGTGGGGGAGTGAGTAATATTTCTTTTTCCTTCCGAGGAAATAATGTGGTCCGCGAAGCCATGCACTCTGCCTTTTTGTACCATGCCATACGAGCGGGAATGGATATGGGGATTGTCAATGCAGGATTGATTGAGGTGTATGAGGATATTCCAAAAGAACTGCTGGTTTTGGTAGAGGATGTATTATTTAATCGGACGGATAATGCCACGGAAGCCTTGACTAATTATGCTGAGCGGGTGAAGGGCGGCGGACGAACGATTAAGAAAGACCTCAGCTGGCGAGAAGGGACTTTGCAAGAGCGCCTGACACATTCCCTAGTTAGAGGAATCACCGATTTTATCGAAGAAGATACGGAAGAGGCTAGAAAACAATTCTCAAGGGCCCTTGGTGTCATCGAAGGCCCATTGATGGATGGTATGAATGTAGTTGGCGATCTTTTTGGTTCTGGAAAGATGTTTTTGCCACAAGTCGTGAAGAGCGCCCGAGTGATGAAAAAAGCAGTTGCTTATTTGACACCTTATATCGAAGAAGAGAAAGCAGCTAATGCAGAAGTGGATAGTTCTAAGGGGCGAATCCTTATGGCAACTGTTAAAGGAGATGTACATGATATCGGAAAAAATATTGTAGGGGTCGTATTGGGTTGTAATAATTTCGATATCATCGACATGGGTGTTATGGTTCCTGCTGACCAAATTCTCAAAAAGGCGATTAAGGAGAAAGTTGACATTATCGGTCTGAGTGGTTTGATTACACCCTCGCTTGATGAGATGGTGAATGTAGCTAAAGAGATGGAACGCCAGGGTTTTAAAATTCCACTGATGATAGGAGGGGCGACGACTTCTAAAACCCATACGGCCGTTAAGATTGAGCCACAATATGGAGGCCCTGTTATACATGTTTTGGATGCTTCGCGGAGTGTGGCTGTGGCCAGCTCATTGCTCAGCGATGATGAAAATTTGAGAAGTGATTTTATTCTGAATACTAAAGCGGAATATGAGAGGGTAAGGGTATTGCGAGGTAATCGCAAGTCAAATAAAAAATACATCAGCCTGAAAAAGGCGCAAGCCAATAAACTGCAGTTGGATTGGGACAATTATAAAGCGCCCGTCCCTTCTTTCCTCGGAACTAAGGTCTTTGAAAATTACTCCATTGAAGAATTGACGGATTATATTGATTGGACTCCTTTCTTTGCCAGTTGGCAACTTCGCGGAAAATATCCTGCAATTTTGGAAGATGAGATTGTGGGTAAAGAATGTCAGAAACTGTTTAATGATGCGCAGAGTTTGCTTCGTCGAATCATTGACGAGCGTTGGCTCCAAGCCAAGGCAATCATTGGTTTCTTCCCCGCTAATGCCGTGGACCATGATGATATCGACTTGTATACTTCTGAGGATCGGGATACTTCATTTATGCGTTTGCATCATTTGCGCCAGCAAAGACAAAAAGCGCCTGGACAACCCAATTTTAGCCTGAGTGATTTTGTCGCACCACAAAATAGCGGTGTGGCAGATTATATAGGAGGCTTCGCGGTGACTTCAGGTATTGGAATTGAAAAATGGATTGCTCACTTTGAAGAGAAACACGACGATTACAATTCCATCATGCTGAAAGCCTTGGCCGATCGCTTGGCGGAGGCTCTGGCCGAAAGGATGCACCAGCGAGTGAGGACGGAATTTTGGGGCTATGCTTCCCAGGAAGCTTTTGATAATGAAGGATTGATTGCAGAAAAATATCAGGGTATTCGTCCAGCACCTGGGTATCCAGCTTGTCCTGAGCATACGGAAAAACGAAGTTTGTTTGAGCTGTTGAAAGTCGAAGAAGCCATAGGCATAAAGCTCACGGAGAGTTGTGCGATGTATCCTGCTGCCTCAGTCAGTGGTTGGTATTTCTCCCATCCCGATAGCAGGTATTTTGGTCTTGGGCAAATTTCAAAAGATCAGGTAGAAAGCTATGCTCAACGCAAGGGAATGAATTTGGAAGAGGCAGAACGTTGGCTGGCTCCTACACTTAATTATGATGTCTAGTAGGACGTAAAAATAAGTGAAATTTGTTGAATAAAACCATAAGAGGTTTTGCTAAAACGGTGTTTTAGTGGAGCCTGAAAGAATTATAAGTATTTACTCATTTAAAATTTTCTGATGGGAAAATTTTAAATGAGTAAAATTCAAAAGCCCCAATCAAGCTTATGAAAGCCATCTTAGTAAAAGAACCTGGAGGTGCAGAAGCCCTCATGTTTGGCACTTGGGAAACACCAGCCCCTCGAGAGAATGAGGTCCTGGTCCGTGTCCAGGCTACCGCCCTGAACAGGGCCGATTTGCTACAGCGAAAAGGGAAGTACCCGCCTCCGCCTGGTGTAAGTAGCATTCTTGGATTAGAAATGGCAGGAGTGGTAGAGGAGGTAGGAACGGGAGTGACGAAGTGGAGAAAAGGAGATAAAGTTTGTGGCTTATTAAGTGGAGGAGGCTATGCGGAATATGCACTCATTCATGAAGATTTAGCCTTGCCCATCCCCCAACAATTCAGCATGGAGGAAGCAGCGGCCATACCAGAAGTTTTTCTAACTGCTTATCAAGCACTCAAATGGCTGAGTAAACTTCAACCCAAGGAGCGGATACTCATTCATGCTGGTGCTAGTGGGGTAGGGACCGCAGCAATCCAACTAGCCCGTTTTATGGGCGCAGAAGTGATCGTTACTGCCTCAGCGAGCAAACATGCGAGATGCATGGAGCTTGGAGCAGCTCTGGCGATTGACTATCAATCGCAGGAGTTCTATCAAAAAGTAATGGAGTATACGGATAAAAAAGGCGTGGACGTCATTATCGACTTCATCGCTGCGCCTTATTTCGATGCCAATATTCGATCCCTGGCCACAGATGGTCGCCTGATCATACTGGCTTTGATGGGTGGGGTACAGTTGGAGCGATTTCATTTAGGCCCTATTCTACGCAAGCGCTTACACATTATAGGTTCTACGCTAAGAACAAGGGATTTATCCTATAAAATCGCTTTAAGCCAGGATCTAAAAAGCTTCGCCTGGCCACTTTTTGAAAATGGGCAAATCAAACCCATTATCGACTCCGTATTCGACTGGACCGAAGTAGCTAATGCCCACCGTTATATGGAAGCGAATAGAAATAAAGGAAAGATTGTATTGCGGATCAATTAAAGACAAATGCGATTTGATCCTTAGATCGCTGCATCAACCTACTTAACAGTAAAGGGAATAATGGAAATGAGCTGTGATTGCTGTACCATTTCCTTCACTTCTCCCAATGCCTGCTTCTCTGCTTCTTCATCCCAGTCTTTGAGAGGATGTCCCATATGTGTCAGTAGACGCTTAAGCGCATTGGTCATCCAATGGGCTTGAAACAAAGCGCCTCCTCTTTTTTCAGCATTGTATATCCACAGATTAATACAAGCAGAAGCGACGTGCAACAAGGAAAAGGTTTTGGCAAACTCAAAGTAATGTGGAGGTATAGTATAGGTATTGGCAATATTGGCATCATCTGCTAAAATATCGCGATCCAATTGCTCCCAGCTACGGATAAAAGATTGCGTTAATTCACGAAGTTGGATATCATCTGGATCATTAGATACACTGAGGGTTTGATCTGCCGCCCATAGGGCATCTTTTAAGAAATCTTTCCGTCGACTAAACAGACTCAAGCGATCAAAGGTCAAATCTGATAATTGCTGATCTAAACAGAATATCTTTTTGGACATAGCCACAGTCGCTTCATAGTCACCAATTTCTTTCTTGGCAATGGGCCGCATCTGACCAATTAAATACTGCAAATTGACCGCCGTGTTTCCATCAAAAACAGAGATGATCGAATGGTCTCTTTTCATCTTTTGGAAGATCCCAAAGTTGAATTCTTCACGCAACAAAGCCCGAGCACCAAATAGCAATCCAGATTCGTGAATTAATTCATCCACCATATCTGGAAGTACTCCTTTGGCAATAGCGGAAACCAAACTAAATTCCTTTGGCAATACATGGAGCATTCTGGAACCTACCATAGAAAATGCTTCACAACACAATAGGTCAGCCGTATGGTGCACGATTTTTTGTCGAACAATAGGGATGTCAATGGCATAACCATTATACAGTTTTCTCTGTCCCAAAAACTGGATGCTTGTTCTAAGTGCTGTATCCGCAGCGCCTAAAGAAAAAATGACACACATAAAACGCGTCACCTGCAATGCCTTAATAATGGTCTCCAAACCTATCCCTCTTCTGCCGATCATACAGTCAGCAGATAATGGTAGATTTTTTACTTCAATTCCCCCAAGGTCCAAACCCCTTAAACCAACGGTTTTAATGCGTTCAAACTCAAAATGCGACTCATCGTACTGACTTTTATCAATCAGCATCAAGGAGTAGTCTCTCATCACATGTTTCTGATCTGTTCGGCTAAGCATCGTAATGTACTCGCCGCGAATCGCATGATTGATCAACCACTTCTGGCCACTGACCATAAATTCGGTCGCTGCCGCTTCCTCTGCCGTGAAATCATTAGCCGCAATATCCGATCCGTGAAATCGCTCTGATAGCCCAATGGCAAAACGTTTCCCAGCTTTAATTTCTTCCGCCGCTTTCAACTGCTGCTCCTCGCTGCCACTGATCCACATGGGCATTATCCCAACCAAAGATGCCCCATGAGTAATGGCTAGGGTCAAATTGCGTCTGGCCACCAACCGCATGAGAAAAGCACTCTCCTCCGCCTGTCTAAATCGCCCTCCCAGATGCCCTGGAACATAGTAATGTGGGAATCCCCACTCATTGAGCGCTTGAAAAGTCGATAAGGGATAGGCCTCGTCTTCATCTTCTTGCATAATCTGTCGAAAAGAAAACAATCCCTCTTTGGTATTGCTTTCTCCCATAAATTGCTCCAGGCTAAGCGCACTCTGGTACTGGGGTAACTCTTTTAGCGGATAAGTGGATAGGCTTTGCTCCGTCATGGTCTTGAATTTAGAATGGACAATAGGGTAGGGTCTTTCGCAATTAGATCAATACTGATCAATGTAGTTAATCTCTGATTCGAGGTATTTGGCTACCGCTTCAATACTGGGATAATCCCAGAGAATGGTAGGCTCAAGATCGATTTCCAGCCAGTCTTCCAAATCGCCTTGTATGCTGACGGTGGCTAATGAGTTGAGACCATAGTCTACAAAAGGTGCTTTGATATCAATGCTCTCTGGACTCGTTTTGAGTTCTTCGGCCAATTTTTCTGTCAGCCATTGCTGTATGTCTTCCCTGCTGATTTGTTTTTTGGAAAGGTCCATTAGAATTGTTTTTATACTGTTGAATGATAAAATTTATGCTTCTTGAAAAGTATTGCTCGACCAAGTATAGATGGGTGCTAAGCGTCTAGACAAATAGCGCTTTTTCATGCGCTGTCTTTGGAGCTTGCCACTCGTAGTTTTGGCAACAGATAGTGGCGGTACCAGGACGATGGTATGAACAGGAAGCTGGTGCGCCCTGGCCACATCGTTTTTGATCGCATCAATCACCTCCTGTACGTTGAAATCTTGTAAAAAGTCGCGTTTGACCTCTTGTACAATCACCAGCGACTCTGTTTCCATCTTCTGATTATCGATAGAGAAGGCAACCCCAAAGTCGTGTTTTAGCGCTTTGTGAGCTTGATAAACTGTTAGCTCAATATCCTGTGGGTAGTGATTTTTACCATTGATAATGATCATATCTTTTAGACGCCCCGTAATATAAAGCTGCCCCTCTGCCAGAAAACCCATGTCCCCAGTTCGCAAAAAAGGTCCTTCACCATCTGCAGTGGTCGCCTTAAAAGTATATTCGCTTTTCTCGGGATTATTCCAGTAGCCCTTGGCTATACTAGCACCCTTGATCCAAATTTCTCCTACGGCATAATCTTCACAAATGGTATTGTCCTCTGGAAGGACAATGCGAAGCTGATGCCCATCTGCTATGGGATGCCCACAGGCCACATATCTACTGATCCGCCCGCTGGGATTTGGCGTCTCCACGGCCCTATGCGCTTGTTCCAATTGCTCACTATCAATAATTTTAACAATCGGATTAGTACCAGGTGTACCTGCAGAAGCCAATAGGCTCACTTCAGCTAAACCGTACACTGGAAAAAACTGCTTTTCCTGAAATCCATTCGATTTAAACCGTGCCGCAAAGCGATCCAGTGTTTTTTTACGGACAGGTTCTGCCCCCGAAAAGGCGATCTCCCAATGCCGCAAATCCATATCCTCTGGAAGCTGTTCTGGCTTGATCTTATCCACGCAAAGGTCATAGGCAAAATTAGGCGCACCGCTTACCACCGTACCAAAGGCCCGCCCTTCATGGATGGCCTTCAACCAGCGGAAGGGCTTTTTGATAAAAGTAATCGGTGACATCAAAGTCGCAGAGGCTCCACTGTGGATGGTTTGGAGAATAGCACCAATCAGACCCATATCGTGAAAAGGCGGTAGCCAGCTCACTACATGCCGCCCAGCATGCATTTGAAAACTGCGATCCATACAGGCAGAATTGGCCAATAGATTTCCATGAGTAATCATCACCCCTTTAGGTGCGCTAGTCGAGCCAGAGGTATATTGTAAAAAGGCAATATCATCGCGATCAATAGTCGTAACTTGCCAGTGATTGGCGAGCTGAACGTCAATAGTTTCTGTAGCAATGATTTGTTCTTCAGAGAAAAACTGAAAGCCATATGCTTTTAGCAAGGATAGAATTAATTGTCGATCGGTTTCACTACTACACAGGGCAGCTCGAACACCTGCATTTTGAACTACCGTAAGCAAGCGAGAGGTATTTCGTTTATTGGGTGGGTAAGCAGGAACTGGAATAATTCCCGCATACAGACAAGCCCAAAAGGCAATAATGTAAGGTATGCCAGGAGCATACATCAGCAAAACGCGATCGCCCTTATCAAAGATGGTGCGGAGGACAACCGCCAAAGCTTTGGCCTTTTGATCCAATTCGGCATAACTAATCTGTTGGACACCAGCTTTTTCTTCCTGAAAGTGGTAGACGATCTTATCTCCCCACTCGGCTGCACGAGCCATTAATATTTCATTATAATTGTTGTAATCCATAAGGCGCTTGTTTGGTGCGGGCTTGGATACTGATTGCCATTGACTTTTCTGCCACAATGGCCAAAATCCAAACCTACCTAATAAAAAAAGAGGGTTTGATGTGGGGTGTACTGACCAACATCAATAGAGGGCTTTACAAAGAGCAAGGAAGGAGCTAAACGACTGGCTTACTTAATTAAAAAGGGAACTAAATGTTCGATAATTTCCTGTGGTTTTTCCTCATGAGGCAACAAAGAAGCTTTTGAAATGGGAACGAGTTGGGCCTGCTTAAACTGAGGCATCATTTTCTCGGCTTCTGCCAATGGGAAGGTCTTGTCATCTGCTCCCCATAAGAAAAGAATGTCCATTTCCAAATCCTTATGCCGACTTCCAAATTCATCGACAATCTTCCAATCAAATCCCCTCAGATAATTGAGCGCTCCCTGCGCTCGCTTAGCTTTTTTGATCAGCGGTTGGAGGTAGGGCCCGACATATTCCCGACGGTCTAGCAAACGCTTATCGGAATAAAACTCCCGAAAACCCATACCTGATTTAACATACCATTTCATTCTAAAGGGAATGGGGAGTAGGGCTGCTGAACCTGGTAAAACCGCTAGTTTTTGATAAAGAGGTATCCAGGGGGGGCGATGACCAGGGACTTCGGTATTGATTAGAGCAAGTTTGCGGACTGCTGTGGGTTGGAGCAAGGCGAGTAAGCGAGCTGCTGTAGCTCCAGTGTCATGAGCAAGTACAGCGTACTCCTTTAGTTCTAATTGTTTGAACAAAGTTATCATCCTTTCAACCTGTGCACTTGTACTAAAATCCGTGGAATGATCCCAATCGCTCTCACCCATCCCCGGGAGGTCGAGTACATAGCAGGTAAAGTACTTACTTAGAGTCGGCAATAATTTTCGCCAAGTATAACCATGAGTTGGAAAGCCGTGAATCAAAATCAGGGCTGGCCCGCTGCCATAGACCCGAATGGCCAGGCTAGCATCCTTGATGGGATACAGCTTGGGGGAGACGGATAGGAAAAAGGCTTCATCAGTCATGCTCAAAGAAGTTGCGGCGCTAATCATCGATAAGATATTTTAATTTCAGCTGATTTAAAAACTTACAGGCTTTTTTATGTTATGATCGATCTCGCCCCAGACTGGTGCATTCGATGGCATAGCCTTATCCAGCTTTTGCAAATAGGGTTTCAAATGCTCAGAGATAACATATTTTTTGTCATGGAGGAAATTGGAAGCTGTGTGATCCAAATCCTTACGCATGAGGTTGCGAACATTATTGGGATATTGCCAATTGCCTGCGACGTAGTTGGCTACTAGCTGAGCTTGTACATCACTTACGCGCCAAATCGCTCCTTGAGGATTCACTAAACCAATGAAAATAAGCCCTTTGTGATCAAGGTTAAAGATGCGAAGGTAGAGTGGAACTTCACTGGCCTCCGAATAATCCAGCAGCGATTTATCAATAAAAGGCGTCGCCAATTTGTAGCCAGTTGCAGCAATAATGGTATCGTATTCTTCCACTTTCCCATCTGAAAAATGCACTTCTTTGCCCGACAAACGCTCTACTCCTCTTCTTACATGTACCTTGCCATGACGAATTTTATACAACAATTCGTCATTGACCGTAGGCAAACTCTTGGCTACTGGAAATTTAGGAACCAATAAGCCATACTTATCATAGGTTCCTACGACCAACTGAATCATCTTTTTCTTAAAGAAATTTCCAATAAACTTAGGCATCCAAGTCACAGAGTTATTATAAGTATCTGTCGCTCGCCCCATAAAAAACTTTGGAACGATGTACTGTGGACTGCGCTGGCTAAGCCCAACAAAACGAGCTGTTCGGCTAATTTCCACCGCACAGTCGCAACCGGAATTTCCCAAGCCAACCACCAAGACTCGCTCATCGGCAAAAATACGGTTGTGCTTATAGTCCCTAGAGTGCAGAAGTCGTCCAGTAAAATCACCCTTGAACTTGGGCATTTTAGGCACTGAGTGATGGCCATTGCAGACCAAGACATAATCAAAAATCTGTGTATCTCCCTTATCTGTTTTTACTAACCACTGATCCCCTTCCAGCTTTTCAACAGCCATGACTTTGGTGTTAAACTGGATATAAGGCAATAGGTTAAAATGCCGGGCATACCCCTGGAAGTAATCCAATAACTGCTGGTGAGATGGATAGTCAGGATAGTGATCTGGCATGGGGTAATCCGAATACTGGGACATGGTCTTAGAGGTGATAATGTGGGTCGTCTCGTATACACTGGAATGTGTTTTGTCCGTGGAAAAAATCCAATTCCCGCCCACTTGGTCGTTTTGCTCATAACATACGACTTTACTGACGCCCACTTGTAAGACATTCTTGATGGCCGTAATCCCCGATGGTCCGGCCCCAATGACACAAACTGATATATTGCTATTTGATTTTTTCATTTATGCTAATTTTTGTGGCTATTGAAGCCAGAATGAACCTATATCTAAACATTATTGATTGACGACTTCGTGACTAACCCTTCGATCCAAATGGACTAGACCGTGTTTAAACTGGAAGTCTTCTGGATTGCTGACAAAACTCTTGACCATAGGGACTAAAAGTCGAACATTATCAAATTGTAGATAATGAGAACCACCTGATATCGTCGCACAAGTCGCTTTCTCAGATAATTTGGCGGCTGCTTCCGACATACCCGCCGCCGCAATATTGTCTTCCTGTCCTGTGATCATCAAAACGGGGATGTCCAACTTAGCGATTAGATCGGTTACATCTTTTTCCCAGAAGGATAGCAACTGTCCAGCATAATTTAAGGCGCTTGATGCAGTCAAAAAGGGCTCGATAATCATCGGTTTGACATCCTCACTCACCAAGGCCAAAATATCTTTGATGATCTTTCGGTTTTCTTCTTGGGAGTTATCCATTGTTGTGGGCGCTTTCTTACCCGCTAGGATGCTCTTGAGCGTGTCGATTACCAATGGGGCAATAGCTGGATTGGTATGAACCCGCTGACAGATCTTACTCATGTCATTTTCATAGTCGGTATGATGCATGGTAAACTGCGGAATACCTTTGAAGCAAGCACTCAAAAAGATCATTGACTTGACATAATCGGGATATTGGGCTTGAAACTGAAGGGCAATCTTCGGTCCTGTACACCAGGCCAGAATATCGCATTGCTCAATCTGCTCTTTGTCCAAAATGTGCTTAATATCTTCGACATGGGCGCTCATTGGATGGACCTTATTGATCCCCCCGCGCTGAGAAGAAGTACCCCGCATCGACCAAATAATGATCTGATAATTGCGGAATAGCGTTCCAACGGTTCGATCCCAAAGTGCAAGACTATGACCATAGGCATTGAGGATAACCAGTGTAGGCCCTTTGCCTCCAATGTAGTAGGTAATATCTTCCTCTGCACCTTCCAAAGAGAGTTGTCTGCTCTCCAAACGATGTACTACACTCTTGTTGCGCTTAAACTGAACGATCTTATTGCTGTCGTACAAATCTTTTGCATTCTGCGTAATGGTTCTTTCCATCTCTCTAGTCAACCGCGCTTTTTCTTTATCCACTCCCGCTAAGGCATAAGTCTTATCACATTCATAATATTGCCCAGCCTTCATATAGGAATCAAAAATATCCTCCTGCTTGAGTAGCAATAAATCAATTGGTCCCAAATCACTTTGATCATAAACGGGAACCGCCTCTATTCCAAAGACCTCACCGATCAGACCAACATAGGATTCTAATTTGGTGGGGTAGGGGTTGGACAAATGAAATACATCATTGACACTATCAGAACGCTCGCAGACGCCCACCATCAAGTCCACGACATGATCCACACAGATCAAATTGGCCGTAGCACCTTTTTTGATCATAATCTTTAGCGGATTGAATTTGAAGAATTCTGGCATCTTGAGTTCCAAATCATCTTTCAAGCGCAGTAGAATAGACAAGAAGCTATACAATCCCGATTTGGAATCTGCACTAAAATCCTTAGAGTTACCTACGATAATGGAGGGGCGCAATATCCTATACTGAATCCCCAATTCCTGATGCGCTTCCAATACGGCCTCTTCACAAAGTCGCTTGGACAGTTCATAAGGATTATTGGTCTTGTGCTGATGCACATAGTTGCTTTCCGGAATCCGACCATCTGCTTTACCAGATACATAGGCCGTACTCACAAAATTGATCAATGGGATGCGATGCGATTGCATAAACTGCAGTACATTCTGTAGTCCACCATAATTACTTTCAATCAGCTCGTCTTTGAGGTAATGCTCAAAAAACAAAATGGCGGCGCAGTGCCAAAGCTCGTGAATGGGTTCTTCAAAATTGTAGTTGATACCCAATTCAGCTTGGGTCATATCGCCTTCTAATACGACGATTCTGGCGCGATCCACAGTTGAAGTATCCATAAACTGGCTCAACTTATCCCATAGCCTTTCCTCTGCCGTTTGACTTTTTGTAGCGCGAACCAGACAATATAATCTGTGGTCAGTTTGCTCTAATAAATGAGTCAGTAAGTAGCCACCTAAAAATCCAGTAGCTCCAGTGAGCAAAATATTCTTAGCCATATTTAATTTAGTTTAAAATCACATTGATGATATACACCCTTTCCCACATAGGATAGGTAGAAGTATTAGTCTAGCATTCTGGTGAAGTGATAGCAAAGGATATCCATCCGTTCGCGCAAGTAAAAGCGATGAGCAGCAAAACGCTGCACACCTGAGTCTAAATCAATTCGCTCACAGCCTTGCTCACGTGCCAGCTCAATCAGCCAGTCCATCATTCGCTTACCATTCCCACCAGATCGCTTACTGGCAGAAGTGATTAGATCGTCGACATATAGGTATTTACCCCAGGCCAGAGACCGACTGATCCGAAATCCAGCCAGTCCCTCTAATTGCCCATCGGCATAACTACCCAATAACTGATAATTGCATTCGCTTTCCAATTGTCGAACCAAGTCGACATATTGCGCTTTCTCCAGCTTGGGACGTAGCTCCTGCATAATTTCAAAAGAGGAGAGAATTTCCTCATCACTTGTCAATAAGACCAATTGCTGATCCATTACTTTTACATTATTCTTTACTTGGAGCATGGGCTTCTAATTTTGAGAGGACGTCCCCAACTGTTTTAATTTCTGCAACGCGTTCTGGCGTAAACAGTCCACTTTGGGTATGGGCCTCTAGGTCGAGAATGAGTAATAAAAATTTGAGAGAGTCGATGCCAATTTCAGCAAGGGTGTGTTCTGGCTTAATGGCCTCAACATCTAGTGCTGGATTGGTTTGCCTCGCAATGATCTGATAGATTTCTTTCATGGTATTTTAAAGATTTAACATGCGTGTAATATTCTTACAAAAGATAACTTCTAATTCTTCGGATGTCAGCACCCGCTCTGCCGCTTGGCGAAACAGGCGAACCAGTTCCTGTTGATTGCCATTCAAACGATGAATAGGCCAATCGGTCCCAAAAAGTATTTTATTGAGGATGCCCCGTTTTTTATGCGATAGCAAAATTGCTTCAAAGCGCTCCATCCGAAGAGCATTCGTAAAACCAGAAACATCCAGGTGAACATTGGGTCTATACTCCGCCAGGATAGCCGCTTGCTCATGATGCATAAAAGCCGCATGGGCCAATATGAACTGCACCTTGGGAAAACGAAAAGCCGCATCGTCAATCAATTCTGGCGCACTGTATTTGAAGGATAGATTAGGACTTGTTGGTCCAGTATGTAGTAATACTGGAAGTCCGTATTGTTCACACAACTCATAGTAGGGAAAAAGTGCTTCATCGCTTGGAGAAAAGCCACAAGGAGGATATAATTTCAAGCCCCTAAAACCCCAATCTCTGACCGACTGCTCAAATAGCTCTAAGCCTGCCTCTCCTCTACGAGGATCTATCCCCATAAAGACGATAAAGCGATCTGGATATTTGGCCAAAACTTCTCGATGCAAATCACAAACTGCCTTTAAATCCGGGAAACCACCAGGAAAAGCATAGGCAAAATCAATGATCAATAAGACCGATTTGGCAATACCCGCATTATCCATCTCCCGAACCAAAATATCGCAATGGTCATCCAATGACATTAAGCCATTCAGGATGGCCCTAATCCGATCCGATTTCTCCTCATCGAGTTGTTGAGGCATATTGCTCAGCAGATTATCTCCCATCCCCCCGACAAAAGTGGAGGGAATAATACGCTGAGAGGCGATGTGCGTATGACAATCAATAATCATGATACCAGGGATAGCGCTCGAAGTTCGTTGATGATGGGCTTGCCCGTCTTGGTACGGGGAATTTCATCAATAAAAAGAATTTGATCGGGGGTATGCTGGATGGACAATCGAGAACGGATAAAGTCAATAATGACCTGTGGATCTTCTATCTCACCAGGTTTCAGAACGATAAAGCTGATGGCCTGATCTTGTTGTCCTGTCTCCACCAGTGCTATGCTTACTCCTTCCTTGACCATCTCTATTTCCTCCAAGCATCGATCTACATCTTCCAAATAAACCTTCTCTCCACCTCGAATGATCATATTCTTTTTCCGACCAGCAATATAGAGATAGCCCTCTTCATCAAAATAGCCTAAATCGCCAGTAATAAAGGAACCAGATTCGGTATAACAAATTCTTTCAATGCGGTCTTTAAAATAACCCGCTGCAATAACACTGTCTCCCTTAACCACAATTTCTCCCACTTGTCCCGCTGCTAACTCCCGCTCCATATCCTCGCTATCCACCACCTGAATATCAATCCCCGCTGGCTTTCCTACTGCCTTTGGCTTAATCCCATCCATCGGCGATATCGTGGCAAAGCAGGTTGCTTCTCCCAATCCATAGCATGGAATGATAGGATGCTTAAATTTTTGACCATAAGTCAATCGCACCAGTTCGCTCAGCGGAGCAGCTCCCGAAATAACAAAAGCCAAAGGCGATTCCGCTACTGGCTTAAATAAGCTGCTCATTACCTGAAAGATGATTGGAACAGCACTAAAGGACTGAACGCCATGATCCAAAATCGCCTGTTGAATCCGAAAGGAGGATTGAGCCGTAAAGGTCGGACAGATCACACAGGTTCCCCCTTGGCGAATCAGTGGAATCAAATCGCTGATTAAAGTAAAGGTATGAAACATAGGTAAAATACTGGCCGATACCGATTGGTCGGTATAGCCAAATGCGCCAATGGCTTCATCCGTATTTTTCATTATATTTTGCCCAGTGAGTAGGATACCCTTGGGTTGCCCGGTAGTTCCAGAAGTGTAGATCAGCAATTGTCCTGGACATTGAAAAGTAGTCGGCACTCCAGTAGATTCTCCCACTGAACAGAGGCCCTCCACATCGGCTACCAATCGCTTGACCGGAAAGTCTTCAAACAAAGTCGGCTGATCAGTAATAACCAGGGCGGTTTGCGAATGATCAATAATTCTGCCCAGCTCTCCTTTTTTATAGCTGGGATTGAGTGGACTGATGATGTAGGGAAGTTGAAGGCCACAAAGCAAATAAACCGCTTGGTTTAATCGACCCTGGCAGCTAATGTTGATCACACTTCCCTGCGGGACTGCTGCCATCTCAAGCAGATGAGCCAATTGGCGAACACCTTGCTGCAACATCGCATAGCTGATGCTTGTCTTTTCGTCTATTCCAAGCAAAGCTGTCTTGAAAGGAGGATTCATGATTTTATGGTTTGTTGGGCCACAAGGGCCGGATGGGACTGTTTTAATTTTTGGATGGCTTGATAGGCCATAGCTGGCGAAAGCCGAAAACCCGAACCGCTACAACCACCGACATATAGATGATTATCTGTACCATCTACAGACTGTAGGATTGGATGTCCAACTTTAGGATAAGCATCACAGAAAATCAGTCCTTCTGATAGATAGGGTAGGAATTCGGGTAGGTATTTTGTCAATATGCCCTTTGCTAGTTTTTGTTCTACGGCCTTAAAAGTCAAAGCATCTTCTCGGACCGGGCAATCCCATTCCGCGCTGGTCACACTAAATAGCCACCTGTCCTTTTCTTGCTGGGGTAGTAAAAAAGCGCCTTCGTTCAGCAAATACACCACTGTATCGTCCACTTTTGGAGGAAGTTCAATAGAATAGGCCACTACTTTTTTCACCCTTAGTTGTGACCTAAGTGTCGATAACCAAGGTGCTTCTACGGCCCAGGGCCCTACAGCACTGATGATCTTTTTGGCACGTTTCTGAATACCCTGCCCAAATGACAATTCGTATTCTTCCCCTTTCCGACGCACTGCACTAACGCCTAATCGTTCTCTAAAACTAATTTTTGAATTAAGAGCTAGGGCAGCATCGAGCAATTGAGGAATCAGGGATTTATCCGTCGTTCGCTGTGCAGCGATATCCTTTAATAAGTACTGATCATTAGGGCGGCGGAACGGGAAGCCCGATAGCGAAACAGAAGCTCCATTCCAACTAGCATCTGGACTTTCCGGATGATTAATTTTGTAATTAGCCAGTTCTTGATTGCCACCAACTAGATAAGCTGGACAATCAACAAAGGGTAGGCTGGGAATACTCTGGCGAGCCGCTTGAATCAGATTCCGACTATGGCGGGATAGATGGCGATGAACATTTGTTCGATTATTGGGAAAATCTAAGTCTGCAGCATACCGTGTAGCTCCACTACCAAAAGTCTGGGCATCCACCAGTAAAATATGCCAATCGGGACAATATTGGCTGGCAAAATAAGTCGCCCAAGCACCAATGTAGCCCCCACCTATAATGATGAGATCGTATTCAGAACGAATATTTTGTTTGTTTAGGGTTTCCACCATGTTGAAAAGATTACCAGGTTACTGTCTCCCGTGTTTTCAATGGCATGTGATTGATGGGAGTCAAAATAAAGTACTTCACCAGCCTTGACCTCTTGCAGTTTTTCCCCATTATAAATTAATGAACCCTGCCCTTCAGAAATGAACCAGCATTCCCGAACCTCATGGATATCAACTGGACTGGTTTTTCCGGGAAAGACTTCAAAGCGGGAAGCCTTAAAAGGGGCAAAGCGCTCTTTGTCTTGTGTTAGGTCGACTTCTTCCACTTTGATGGCATCTGCCTCAAACCAAGGGGCCATAAAATCGAGTTTGACTTTGGGCTTGGCGATTGGATGGCCATTTTCTGAGGATTTCTCTGTTAAGGTGGCTGGTAGGCAGGGCAGTAGGTCTTCGTAGGTAATGGTTTCAAAGAAGATCGGCAGTTCAGTCTTGGCTTCTGGGGAAGATAGCTGTAAGAAAGTGGCCGTTGCAGGTGCGCCTTCTGCTCCTAACAAAGTCCAGATCTCCTGACTCATTTTGGGCATGATTGGATAGCACATAAGCGATATGCTTTTGAGCATCCAGTAGGGCTGACTTTGCCAATCTGACGAAGCCGCTACGCTTTGAAGCCATTGTTCTAATACCTGTAAGCCCTTAAGTAATTCTTGCGCAGGGGGCTCCCAACAGTTGGCCTGTTCAGTAAATGCTTTCTCCAAATCCAACTTAAGCGATTCGGGGATGGGGTTTTGGACGGCGATCTCCCAATTGGACCAAACCATGCTTAGCAATCGGCTAAAATCCTCTACTAAAAAGGCATTATTGAATTGGATAAAATCCTGAATATCAAAATTGCTTTCCTGTGTCTCTGGGCTTCTGCTGATGAGGTAGTAACGAACGGCATCACTACTGGCCTTCGTCTTATTGACGATATCCGCTGCCCAAATAACGTGAAGTCGGCTGGTGGAAAATTTCTTTCCCTCCAATTGATAAAAATAATTTGTTAAGAAATAATCAAATGGTTTGAAGCGATCCGCTGCCAGGTTAGCTCCCAGCACC
>JBCBDH010000013.1:0-23250 GCA_038529855.1 Bacteroidota bacterium
CCATTCCCCTTTCGACCTCTGCTCCCAATAGCAATCATATGCCTACTGAATGGTACCAAATTCTGGTCACCAATTACAGTTTACTTTATTCAGGCATCTCTGTTGTTGGTTCCCAACCCGTAGATATAAGCACTCATCTGACTCATGGAGGAAGAGGATTATTTTTTGGCCCCAATCGCAAACGACATTTGTTTACCCATGAAACGGTTCTTGTTCCCTACAGTTACGATAGCGAAACAGGGAAGTATGTTTCAGGTGGATTTCTGGGAGGAGATTCTACCCCCTACATAGCACTCAGTCCATTTACCACTTGGAAATTATCCTTACAAAATCTTTCGTCCTTTACTTTCGAGGATAAGGTCACGATTACCATTGGTTTTAAAGGGTATTTTTATCCTTATTAGAGAATCATTTAGATTGATTTGTCTGTAATTATTGGCCTTGGGGCAGTGCGCATTGTCAGACTGCCCCTTCCCGCAACTGTCGGACTGACCCCGCTTTGGCGGGGAGTCAGTCCGACAGGCAGCCCGCATTGTCAATAGAACAAAAGCTATACTTAAACTAAGGGTAGTTTGTATAAATTACCTATTCATTATCTTTTGAAAAAACTAGCCAATAATCACGCTGACTGCTAATAAGATATTATTATATTTGACGATAGTACATATAACGAACCCTAAACTAATAACCAACAATCATCTATAAATGTCGACAACAAAAATTAAAATCAGCGAAAGCAAACTTTATGCATTACTTGAGAATGCTGCCATTTTAAATGCTTAATTATGCCCCTTACCTCATTAAACCACCTCAATCTGGCCAATGGCCAATTTGATCAAACCAGCAGAGAAGAACTCGCCCAACTCTTTGTTCGACTTCGCGAAGACGAGCAAAAGGATAAGCATTTGATGATCCACTTTCATGGCGGCCTGGTCAATCAAAAGCATGCCACTAAGGTCATTGAAAATACGCTTTTACCTGCACATGATTTGCCGCATAGCTATCCCATTTTCTTTATCTGGCAATCTGGCTTTATCGATGTTTTAAGAAATAACCTTTCGGAAATTACTCAGGAGCGCATATTTAAATTACTGCGCAAACGCATCCTCAATTTTGTCTTGTCCAAGATCAAAAAGAAGCTGACTGATGGCTTGGAAGAAATCACGACCAAAGGTTTTGACAGCGTTTATGATGAGCTAGAAGTCAATGAAGATACTCAGCAAATATTTGCAGATTACGAAGGTCATCTCGAAGAAGTTGATGAGGTGAGTGGTGCTGAGAAGTTTTTACTGGAAGAAGAATTGCGGACCGATCAAGAATTGGAATTGGAGTGTAAATTAATTGCTGGATATATTCAGGATCAGGTTAGTGTAGATGATGGCAGCAAGGGAGTGCGGGTACGCGCCAATACGAAGACCTTGATGGAACCCAGCATGTTTATGGAGGTCAATACAGCAGCAGAGGCGACGGGAAGTTCGAAAGGTATCCTCACCTTTGGGAAGATCATCAAAGAGGCGGTCAAAGTAGCTATTAAAGTGATTCGTCGTTATCGCAAGAAGACTCATCATGGGCTTTATCCAACGATTTTTGAAGAAATCTGTCGGACCTACTATCTGGCGAATGCGGGTAAGCTTTTGTGGACGACGATGAAAAAGGATACGCGCGATGCTTTTCAGGCAGATGGGCAGCGTTATGGCGGAACGGCTTTTTTGGAGGAGCTTAATCAGCATTGGAAGGAGGGCCATCGGCCCGAGATTACTTTGGTGGGGCACAGCGCTGGTTCGGTATACATCTGTCATTTGCTGGAAGCAGCAGCTCAATTGCTCGATAGCGATATCCGCTTCAATATTATTTTCATGGCACCTGCTTGTACCATGGATTTATTTGCAACAACCATTGAACAATACGGTGAGCGGATGAATCAGGTTCGACTTTTTTCGATGAGTGATGAATTGGAAAAGAAGGACAAGCTCTTGTCTTTTATCTATCCACGCTCTTTGCTCTATTTGGTGGCGGGCTTGGCAGAGGAGGAAATTGATCAGCCATTATTGGGTATGCAACGCTATTTTATGAATAAGCCCCCCTACCAGTTAGATAAAAATCCAAGTATCAAAACTTGTATTGACTATTTATCGGGTAAGGAGGAAAGTCTGATTTGGTCGCTTTACGATGGTGGCGATGGTAAGAGATGTACTGCCGAAAAACATGGAGCTTTTGATGATGATGATCCCAATACTTTGAAAAGTGTTCAATACCTCATCAAAACCAATGATTATTCATGAAAGAGGATTATGCTATAGTTGTCGGCATCAACCACTATCCTGGTATGAATCCTTTGAAAGGGGCGGAGCAAGATGCGCTGAATTTTATCGAATGGTTGAAAGACCCCAAAGGTGGAGATGTACCCAAGGAGCAAATTTTCACGGTACTATCCTCTGATTTTGAACCACAGCCTGATTCCCCCAATTATGCTCGCCCTAAAATCGGAGACATCCATGCCAAATTTGATGACCTGAGCGACATCTATATTGATAGCACAGAAGACCCTCGGAAAATAGGTCGACGTTTGTACCTGTTTTTTTCTGGTCACGGAATTGGTAAATACCAAGAAGGGGCCTTATTGATGTCAAATGCAAAAGAACCTGGTCGATTGCCTCATTTTCCAAGTTCTGATGCCGCAGAAGAGATTACTAAGTCAGCAGCTTTTGAAGAGGTAATTCTCTTTATGGATTGTTGTCGAGATGATTATTCCAAAGACTTTGTCAAGCTCAATTATATATTCTTACAACAGCCTAAGCTAGCAGAGGATATCAAGTATTTCCGCATCTTCGCATCTAAATTAGGACAAAAGGCAAGAGAGGCCCCCAATCCACAAGCCAATAATCGCTATGAGGGTTACTTTACCAGAGCTTTGATGATCAGTTTGAGAGAAGGGGTACAAGATAATAATGAGATCAACAGCGAAACACTATTGGCTGCTTTGGAAAAGAACCTCAAAAACTTGGTGCCTGATGAGGCAGCATTTAATAATTTCTCTCATCGCATGGAACCTCCCAATCAAAAAATATTTTTTGGAGAGAAGTCAGTTGCTGACAAAGAGTTATTTGCCATCCTACAAATTCCATTGGATAAATTTACTACTATCAATGTAGTAGAAATCAAAGCGTCCAATAATCCAATTCCCATCAAAACGATCTCTACTCAAACGGATGACTTTACATTAAATGCTGATGAAAATGTGATGGAAATCTCCTTCCCACTAAATACTGGATATTACAAAGTCCTTTTACCTGAAACCAATGAGTCTGATTTGTTTGAAGTGATTAACACCAAAACCAGGAATTATGTGCGCATCGGTTAAAAAGGTTCGAGTCAGAATAGGTGGCGATAATCAAGGCGTAGAAATTTCGATCATCGACAATAAATTCACTCCTGTTGAAAGAGGGATGGGGGTATTGTGGACGGAATTGGAACCAGGTTTTTACAAGGCAGAATATCGCTTTGGAAAAACCATCCGCAAGGAGTTATTCTCCGTAGAGTCTGGACAGAGTTTCGTAGAACTAAAAGTCCCTGCTTTTCGAAAAACTTCTGCACTCCCTTTGACTGACCCCAATAGCGAAAGTCAGGCGGCTAAAAGAGATGCGGGCTTCTCTTTCCACAAAAATACTGTTGAGCATTATGGGCAGGAAAGTGCGCTGTATCTTTTGGTGGGTGGGTGGAATCAGAAGGAGGATAGAAGTCAAGATGGCGAAGAAATGTACACCATTCTACAATCTTTTAGTCTTTACAATCTAGAAGGAAAACGGCTCCACCAGTTTGGTCGCATCCTCTCCCCAAACCTGTCTTATGGCTACTTAGGCGAACGCATCGAACTCGATCACGGAAAATATATTCTCCACATAGATGATGAAGAAAACGAACGCTATTTAGCGCAGCTGATCTATGTACCAAGATTTCGGGAGACCCAATTGTACTACTACATTGAAGGAAATAAATCCTACTCTGAGAGCCTTTCCATTATGATTGTTGATAAAGGCGATTTTGATCCCAAACGCTATCATTTTGATGTGGCGGAGGCCGCTATTAATGGCTTGCGTTATAATATGGATGGAGTGGCCAAAGCAGATATGCGTAGGATGCTGAGTGGTAAATTTCAAAACCCCATGCTAGGGCTTTACTGGCTTTATTTACAATTGCGTTATGTAGCTGTAGAAGAAATCAATTGGAATTTGGTAGAAACCGTACTGCGCAATACCAGCGGTATGATTGGTGAAATGCCAGATGTGCAAGTGCTACAGCTATGGATGAGGCTTCATACAGAAGAGGAAGACCGCTCCGTAATTGTCAAAGACTATACTTTTCCAGAACCACCTATGATTGCAATTGGCTGGGATTTGATGCTACAGATTGCTGAGGATTTTCCCGATCTCATCCCCTTCAATTCTACCAGTGCTCGAATCGCCGAAAAGCTCTGGCACTCCTCTGTCTGGACGATGTGGACAACCCAGAGTGCAGATGCGGAAGAAGTACTGGAAAGTTGGCAACCCAAGCATAGCGCTACTGATATTGAGCAAAACTTGGAGCCGCTACCCTTAGCATCATTTATGAGCAGCTTGTATCAAAAAAAGGTAGATGGACAATTGACTAAGATTCGCCTTCTAAATGATCAAGAAAATAAGCTACTCGATTACTTTTTAGCCTATCCCTTACAACAATTCTACAGTCAGCTACTAGACCAAATCACCAAGAACAAATCCAATCAATTACTCAAGGCATATGCCAAAGCTTTTATCCGATTGAATAGAGGAGAGACCAAGGCGAGCCTCCAGGATTGGCTATTGCGAGTGCTCGTGCTGGATACTTGGGATGATCCAACGGAAGCCCTTTGGACGGTACTCATCAGTCATAGCCAACTACAATCTAATGAGCAACTCAAGGAAGATTGCAGGATGCTCATCCGAAATATTGACTTGGAAAAATTGACCTATAAAGAGATGGCCAAACAATGGCAATTGCCCAAGCACAGCATTCAGCAATTGGTCTTGCGACTAAACGCAAAACTGGATATTATCTAGCATCACTCAAAAAGTCTATTTACCCTCTCTCCACAGTGATAAAGGCAAGCGAAGCAGAAAATTTTCGAAGACCTGAGAAATGTACAAATGGTCATTGTGGATGATGGCAGTAGCTGAAGCGCCTATAGCTCGCCCACTGGAATAAAAGATGGTTTGATGCTGATGGGGCTCGCCCCGCTTAATGATTTGAACAGCACTGGGAGAGCGCTTCTTCTTATTCAAATAGTATTTAACAAATTTCCATTTACTTGGATGGGAAGCAATTAACAAATACTCCTCATCCAGAATAGAGATATTATCGCCCAAAGTAAAAGAAGCAATTCGTCGCGTATTTTTTTGCACTTCATTACTGGATAGCAATGCGGTAATTCGAAGCCCTTTATCATCCGCATAGTAGAGTTGATCTTCTATGATGGCAATACCATTGGGATACTTTTGTTTTTTTAGCAAGACTGCTGTTTTCCCATTTGGCCCAATCCATCCAACATATTCAGGTCGCCAAAATTTATGTGGGCTAATATTGGGATTGGAAAAGTAAACGTCTCCATTGGTGGTCACAAAAAGATCATTGGCTTGAAAAAAGGGTTTCTTAGGCCAGTGCCTGGCAACGTCTTCTATCCAATACAGCTGATCATCTTCTATGCGAAAGCAATGAATGTGCTCTTTCCCTTTTCCTTCGTGAGAAATGGCATATAGATAATCTTGCCCCTCTCGTTGTACCAAACAGATGCCATGTGGTTCGACTTTTTTCCCTTGGTCTTTCTTTTCTTGATAACCCTGAATGATATAGTCGCCAACTTCCTTTGTGTCAAAGTCATAATATTGAAAACCTCCTTTTTTTGCCTTACCCCTTCTTTGTGCCCAGGAGATAATTAGTCTATCACTTTTTCCTTCCCTCTTGTGTAGGGCGATGTCTTCTGGCCCTGGGCAGGTTTTTACTTTATAGCCCTCAAGCACCTCCTTAGATAACTTGTCAATATTGAGGGGTTGGGACTGCTGGAATAAGAAATCGTAATTGGACATGTGTTTGGGGTTTTATCATGTTGAATTCAATTTTCGCAATTTTGGAGTGACTTGGGAGTCACTCCAAAAATACTCAGCAAAGATAAGATTAATTAAAATAAATTTAGAAAAGCTACGTTACTTCGACAGGTAAAACTAAGACAATTAATACAGTGGGAGTCATCCTCCACGAGAAAAACAACACTGTCAGGCACTATACATTTTCAAGTGACCAAAAAATTAAAAACATATAACCACAATTAAAATCCAAAAAATACTAATGCTTTCCAAATCAGTTTATTAGCATAATTATAAAGCGAATTGATCCCTCTATTTGTGACAAAGACCTTCTCGCAAAAAAATAAGCGAACGACTTGTGATCTATTGGAATTGACTGTATTTTTGCATCGTATATAAAGCAATAAAAGATGAAATTGATATAGATTGTAAAGCTTATGAAAACATCTCCCACAATCACATTTACATTCTTATTCATTTTCCTATCTTCATTTTATTCACCTGCTGTCTCGATTTTTGCGAGCAGTTAAAACTGTAGGAATGACCTGAATAATTAATTGAGCTAAAAATTAATATCCACACAATCCCCCCTTCTCAAGTACATTGTAACCAAGGCTTATTACCATTAGTGTAATAAAATCGACTAAACCAAAATCGCACTTCGTACAGGCTGAATCTATTCAGCTCAAACGACCACCTGAAAGCTAAAAATAACAGGTCAGTGCAAAACCAGTTACAGTGTCTTTACTAATCCAATCCGGAACTAAAAATTAATATCCGCCACACTTGGCGAAAGGGCTGTTCAGTTGATTGATTCGCAACTGACAACAGGGTGTATTCCTATTGCTTGTCCAGAGGTTTTGACCATCGGACAGCCTGATCACACAATGCCTAGTTCTAAATATTTATCAACCATAATTAATCTAAAACAGTATTGAATGAAATCAGTGAAGATTAAATTTTTGTTCGGATTAGCCTGGGCTTTTTTAAGCCTCCATCTTCAGGCCCAATCCGACAAGATGGTGGACCTCTTTACCGGCGACTTCCGGTATCAGGTTCCAGCGATGGCCATTCCCAGTACCGAGGGCCCCGTCATCAACCTCAACCTTTCTTATCGCGGAGGCATACAGATGAACCAAAAGGCCTCCTGGGTCGGATTGGGATGGGATTTACCGATTGGCGAAATTAAACGCAGCGTCAAAGGGGTACCAGATGAATGGAATGAAGTCGACCATGTCACCTACAAATACGTTTGGAATGATTTCCAGCAAAAGTGGGTAGTCGATAATCAGGAAACAGATGAAACTACTTTTTGGGGTCCGCTCCATTTCAAAGACTTTATCGAAGATGATGATCATGCCATGGACATCTATTTTTCTACGCCCCGAGTAGGTAAGGAATTTACTTATCCAGACTATGACCAGTACCATGTTTCCGGTCCAGGTATCTCTGGAACGATGCAGACTTATTTATTTGACGATGGCTCCCTTGTTCACAAGGATCAAGAAGACCAAAAATTTCTGATTGATTCCCCCAATGAGCAAATCTCTATGTGGTTTGGTACGGGCAATAGTCTTTACAATCCACCAATTGTGACCGACCCAAGCTACACGACTTGTCAGCCTTTTGACGAAACCCCGCAGTTTCGTTTTAAGAATGAGTTTGGTGGCATCAATGTTCCCTTTCCCTATAATCGAACTACCAAAAGTGTTGGAGAGCGGCATTCTTTTGACAGTGATGCTAATCCATACACGGGGCAGATCAATACGAGTACGAACAAAGCTATTAATTCCAGAAACATCGTCTTCTTTACCAATGCAGAGATTCGCAATAGCCTGAGTTACATCAACTACTACAAGGGCTTTATCAACTATCCCAAGTTGAACAGTGCTAATCGAGGACATGATGAAGACATAGGGGCCTTCCAAATAACCACTGAAGCAGGTATGGTCTTCCATTATTCTCTTCCTGTTTACATCAATGAAGAGCATAACATCACTTTTGAAATGGATGACTTTGACCCAGATAATGTCAATTCTATCGTTCGCAGCACTAAGGCCAGACCTTATGTAGACTCTTGGAAATTGACAGCCATTACGGGTCCTGATTTTGTAGATAATGCCCCTAAGGGCGTGATTGGACCAGAAGATACAGGCTATTGGGTGCAATACGATTATACCCTTTGGGAATCCAATTTTGCTTGGCAAACCCCTTATTTGGATGGCAATCGCTTTTTTGGCGAAAACATTGAAGCTTACAAGCAATTGGTTGATCGCTATCGCCATTTGTGGTATGGGACGCCAGAGCATCTCGACTATACGGATACGGAAAGCATCAGCTATGGTACTAAGGAGATGTACTACCTCAATTACATCCAAACCTCTTCTCATACCGCAGCTTTTGTCAAAAGCATTCGAATGGATGAAATGGGTAAGGCCAGAGGCACGACCAAGCCCCAATCTTCCCTCCTACTCGACCGCATTGTACTGGTGGAAAATGAAGACCTTGGCTTATTTACCAATGGCAGTAATTTAACAGACAGCCGTTTTGAAATAGGCAATCAAAACGACCTTATCCACACAACTGCTTACAATGCCAATCAGACGCAGATTAAAGCCAAAACCCTGGTCTGCGTTGACCTCATCCACAATTATAATTTGTGCAAAAACTACCACGGTAATGTTTACAATTCGGCCAGCGCAACAACGAAAAACTTTTCTGCAACGACTGGTGGCAGTACTTTTACCATGAAATACGATGAGCTCAATTACACAGGGTCCACTCATCCATTAAGTGGAAAATTAAGTCTGACGAGTATTAAATCTTATGGGCTGCGACATGTCAATGAGATGCCGCCTTATAACTTCTACTACAGCAATCACAATCCCAACTTCAACCTCAATGCAAAAGACTATTGGGGCTACTACAAGAGTGATTTTAATGCCAATGGTAATCAAAGCCCTTACACCAGTACAACCTCCGCAGGGGAAGTCGATGCCTGGTCGATGGTAAAAATATTGACCCCACTTGGTGGCTATATCGAGTTGGAGTATGAGGCGGACGAATACGAGGGCGTTGGTTACAGCAAAATCCCATCTCGAATTTTCAAGGGGGAATTTACCCAATCTGGTTCTTTGGGAGAAGGCTATATGGAGATTGATGACAATCAGTTTTTTGAGTACCTCAATAATTACAGCAGCTATAATGTATCAGCAATTGGTTTTAGTTGTCCAGATCGTTGTGTCTATACACAGGGGTATTACTATCCACCACTAGCGCAGAGTTTTTCTACCATTGCTAAAACAAGAGAGGCGACTCGAGCACACGGTTTTGTGGGTAGTGATATCAATACCATTGAAGTTCACCCAAGCATTTCCAACAGGGTAATCAATCTGGATCTCAATGTCAATTGTGGATACGATGGCACCCATACGGGTTCAGCGACCACACCTCTGTACACCAAAGCTATCGCTGCTGTCAGACTCGACAAAGTATATGGCGGTGGGCTTCGCGTCAAATCGCTTTCTACGCGAATGACAGATACTGAAAGTCGCACAGTGGTTTATAAAACAGAGTACGACTATACCAATGGCGTTGCCTCCATAGAACCAGAGCGCTTTACACCCGCCAATTATCAAGATAAGTCTAAGAGTAGCTTACTCTATGATCGACACTCTTTTCCACCTGCCGTGGGTTATTCCAATGTCACCATGAAAAAGGTAGGCGCAGATAATAACTACACGGACCTCACCCTGAATTATGAATTCATCAATTACGATGACAGCAGATATACAGGAGGTGCGGTAAAAAGTTATGGAAATGTAGAGGATCGCATGGAAAGCAATTATGCAGAGTACCAAAGAATCTATGATAATACGGGAAGTGTTCCAGGCAGCTTTAGTCCCATTTTTGAATTGCGTCACATTGGCCAAAGCAAAAACATCTCTGGTTTTGATTACTCCAATGCAGGTATTGGTCGCCTAAAAAAAATGACGACAGTCGATAAAAACGACAACCTGATCAGCGAGGAGATCAATGAGTACAAGGACATCAGCTATACGGGAGAAGTATTCCACATGCGCTCTCATGCCAATGTACCCATTGATTACGATGCCAATTTCTTTTCCGTCAATAATTTCTTTGACTTGGCGGGCATCGACTACGAGACTTTCACTCCGTTCACCAGCCCCAATGCTAAAAGTCACTTGACCGTTGTCAACACCAATGCCTTTTTCAATAAGCGGCATGTCAATCAAGTGATCAATAAAAAGATCGTCAAATCAGACGATGCTACTTACACGACTACCTTTCTCGATTTTGATCAACTAACGGGGCTGCCCAAACGCGTACAAAGTACCGATCCTGGAACGGGTGATCAAGTGATCAAAGAAACCGTTTATGCCCATGAACTGTATCCCGAAATGGGACCAAAATCGATCAATGGTAATCACAAGAACTTACTGTCCATAATCGCTCGGGAAATGGTTCTTGAAAATGGTACTTTGATCGAAGGAGTCAATACGACTTTCCGCAACAACTATCCAGTTAGACATTACACTAGTGGAAGTTATGCCACAGCCAATCAAACCCAAGAATGGCAACCTTACAAAGTTTTTGCCTACAATGGAATGAATAATATTGACTTGTGGAGACCAGAATTAGAGCATACCCTTTTCAACAGCAAAGGCGAGGGCTTGGAGCGAAAGTATTTTGGTGATCGCTATGAATCCAAAATTTATGGCTATGATGATCAATACCTCATTGCGGAAGTAACGGATGCCAAGTATACGGAATGTGCCTTTTCTGGTGCTGAAGATCCCATAGATGGGACTCGCTTTGGCGGTGAAGTAACTAGAGATGCGGCAACGATTCTCAATACCAATACAGCCTATATCCATACTGGGGTAAAATCTGTACAGGCCAGTCAAAATCAAGTGGCTTTCCAATATGAAATCCCAGTGAGTGATTTGGATGCAAGCCGCAAATACGTCGCCAAGGTATGGGTTTATGACAATGGAAATGACGATGCAGAACTGCATTACTACTTCTCTGGATATGATAATGGTAGTAATCCCCGTCAATCTACTCCACCACAGCAACAGCTTCAAGTCAATGGTTCAGGAGGATTGATTTATTCCAACCCAGTTACTTATGCTGGACAGACGGTCAATGTGATTTCGGGCGGTACGCTACAAGCAGGTAATTGGCACCTATTGTCGATTACTATTGATATCCCATCCAACCTCAATTCCACTTTCAAATTGACGGTACAAGCGAGAAACTCAGGTACGGCAACGGCCTATTTTGACGATTTCCGCTTTCACCCAATCAACTCCACGATGATCAGCTATGTCTATGAACCCTGGAGTTTTCTTCCAGAATATGTATTGGGTCCTGAAAACTTGTATGACCGAACTGAATACGATGCGATTGGGCAGCGTCATCGCACCTATCGGGAAACCACCATGGGAGAAAAACTACTAACCGAACAGACCTTCAATTTTGCACGCTATTCTACTGGTGGCCAAAGTGAAGCAGAGCAGCAAGCTAATCCTGGCGACGGTGGAGATGGTCCTTTTTAAGCCTTAAAAACTAGAACATGAAATTGATCAAAATAAGTTTAATCCTATGCATCTGTCTAAGCGCTTTTGGCTTAGAAGCACAGGTGCCCGCACCAAAATCTGTGGTCATCACAATGGAAGCACCACAGGATATTGCAACAAGCTTTGATGCAAATCCCATTGATGAAAATGGCGAGATTCAGCTTCCCGAAACTGATCACGAAGTAGTGGTCGTCGTCGAGTTGGAGATCGATCAGGCATTGCAAAGTCTTTTCCTGGAAATTAAGGATATGGACAACCAGCAAAGTCTTGTTGACGAGCAGTTTGATCTGATCGCAGCCACGACGCCCAATGGAGCCTTTTCGCTCCAGCGGAATGGGAAAATCATCAGCATCAACCTTGGCATCTTAGCCCTTCCTTCCAGCTACAGCTGTGAAGTCAAAGTGGCGCAGATAGACGGACAAATCTCTCCTGCTAAGGTGTATAATAGCTCGCTGTAAGTCCAGTACCTACAGCAGGTATTTTATTCAAAAAAATAAATCAAATTTCCATGAATCAAGCAATAAAATGCTATACGCGTGTCTGTAGCCTGCTCTTTGCCTTCCTGCTTTTGGGAATGGGACAGCTACATGCGCAAAGTACCCGCAGCTTGCAATGGGCAGCCACCAATGGAAGCACGACTGTCTCCATAGATGAGCTTTGCCCAGCAACGGAAGGGTATGTCGAGTTTACGCCCAAAAGTCGATTGATGATAGGGCTGACCGACAAAAGTAATCCAGTGAACTATCGCGATATGGATTACTGTGTATATCCTTATCAGTTTTCTACTTTTACTAATCTTTATTTTTATAAGGACGGAGCCTACCAAGGCTATACTCGAATCAACCAAACCTTACAGGCTTCAGATAAGATAAAGATTGAACGCAAAGGATCGCTAATTAAATTTTATTTCAATACGACCTTAGCTAAGACTTATGAGTTAGACCCCAATAATTTTTATCGGGTCTTTGCCGTCAACTATGGCTCTCATAATATCTCGACAACCAATACCATAAGTACGCATTCGCTCATAGAACCTTGTAGTAATTACAATCCTGGTAGTAGTTATCTATTACCCCCCGCTACGACGAATGAAAACCACAATTGGGTACACAATAAAATCTTTAATCAACATGGTGACATCGTAGGGGAAACCCGCGTTTACCTGGACCGCTTGGGATCTGCCGTACAGACCCAAACCAAGAATTACGCGAGTAATGAGGTCATAGGGAAACAATTGGTCTATGATGCACAAGGTAGAAATGCCGTCATTTCTATGGAGGCCCCTACTGGAGATAATAAGATTGAATACCAAGCCAAATTTCTGCGCAGCCTATCCTCTAATCTCGCTTTTGATTACAGCGATTTTGATACACCTGCAAAAACCAATAATCCAAGTAAGGTAAAAGATGTTGCTGGATCAGTAGGCCGCTATTATGGTCAATACAGCGAGCCCTATGTTCCCTCAACGGAATATCCTTTTAGCCAAATTGAATTTCATACGGATGGAAGCGTTCGCCGTGTTGCACAGGTAGGAGAGCATTATCGCATGGGTACGGGACATGAAACCCAATACTACAATGTGATCTCTGGAGGAGAATTGGCTTATCTCTATGGCTATCGCAAATCCTATCAGGTAGATGTTCCTTCAGCCAATCCACTAAATCCTATCCCTCAGGACATTGGTGAAAACATCCTGGCCTACAAGACCATTACCATTGGGACAGATGGCATAGAGCATATTTCCTTTACGAATATGGAAGGGCAATTACTGGCTACCGCAGTAAGTGGTGAGCCAGGAGGTTCTGATTGCAGCAATCAAAGAGCTCGTCACGAATTGGAATACCGCGGCTCGCAAAGTACCAAAATCCACCTCCCCGCTGCAACCAAGCAAACTATGCGCATTGGCTATGGTGGCTATCTGGTGAATACCAATCCATTGAACTTCATCAGCATCAAGATTACGGATCTAAAAGATGATCAGATATTGACCCAGGGAACAGATTATACCATCACTCAGGGTACGGGGCTTTTTCTGGATGTTAGTTTCTTAGGTACACATGCCAACACAAGCGGCTATTATAAAGTTGCTTTTGACTACACAGCTGCTTATCTGGAAGAATACTATGAATTTTACATTCCAGGTTATGAACCACCCGTGATCATTGAATACGAGTTGGACTACAGCAATTGGGCCATTAACTATTATGACGATAGAGGTCGTCGTATCCAGAGTATTCAGCCAAAAGGCACCCGTTGTGATTTTGTCGATGTTTCTCAAATGGGAACCTTCCCCTTTTTCAAATCTTTTGATCTTGTTACGGGAGCGCCAGCGGTCTACTCTACTTCTAGCGCGACCATTCGCACCCTACAGCTCAGTACCTTACAGACGGGTTTGGGTCAGGAAGCCAGCATGACCGTAAAAACCATGCTTAAGCCAGGCATCATTGCCGACCATTGGTATCCAGATGACGACATTGTCATTTACGAACCCATTACTGACCCCATACAGGTAGGGGTGATCGAAAATCCATTTACAACCTCCACCAACCCAACAGGCGAAATCATGCTGACTCGTCTTACCGAGCAAGAGTTTGATGCCCTTTATCCCAATGTGGCTGTTAGCCATATTGACGCGGGAAATGCAGCTGCCTTTCCTGCACCCGTGACAGCACAGGCACGCGCTGCGGATATTCCAGACGATGAAATTCCAATCAGCTGTTTCAATGGTTTTCAGGATTATGGAGAATTGGGAATCGACTGTGGTGGTCGTTGTCCAGAATGTGAAGAGTGCGAAGAAGACCCAGAGTTTTTTGTGTCTTTCCAGTTTGAAGTTCGCTGGCAGGGTATCCTGCAGAATAATGGCGTTGTCAATATTGGCAGCGATGTCATCCATCGAACTTTTGGTTTAAATTGTAATAATACCCTGATTGATCTGACGGACCCAGAAGAGGAGCAAATTGAAATGAGCCGTTTTTTCAGCAATGAAGAAATTGCAAATTACAACTTCAAATCCATCCGCGCCAAGCTATACCAGACCAGGGCTAAGACTGACCCCAATGCCAATTATGGCACCTTTGATGTAGCCAATCAGGCCCACCGTTATGTTCGTTATGTTTACTTGCGTCTTGATGGTGTACACGATGTCTTTTTTGACAGTCCAATCCCACACGAAATGGCAGAGACGGTTGTCTACGACGACCTCAATCGCGTAGTAGCCATGAATGATCCAGATCGAGGTTTAGTGGAATTTCTTCACGATGAGGAAGGGAAGTTACGTTTTTCACAAGACGCTCGTCAGTGGACCAATGGTTACTTCACCTACTACAGCTATGATGCCCGTGGCCGAATCATCGAAAATGGAGAGTACAGAAGTTCTTCTCATTACTTCCCAACTACCTTGCGTCCCATTAGTGCCATTGGTACTAATGTGTACAATATCCGAAATCAGCTAGATGGCTTGCCCTCTTCCAACCGAGCGGATCAATCCTACTATGCTTATGACGAACCAGCGAGTAATTTTCCATCAACAGCAAGTACAGACTATGCCTCCAAATTTGTGGAAGGCCGTTTGGCCATGTCAAAGAATGGAGAGCACACCACTTGGTATAAGTACAACCATAATGGTCAGTTGGTGGCTGCCTTACAAGAGTATCCTGAAGTTGGTCTAAAAACCATGGACTACGAATACGATTGCTTTGGTCGCCTGACTGAATCCGCCTATCAGAAAAACCTTAGCTCAGAAAGCTTCACGCATCTCTACAGCTACGATATCAATGGAGATTTGCGGACTATTGAGACCAAAAAGGGAACAGAACTTCCAAAGCTACACTCCGCTTATGATTTCTACAAACTAGGACAGCTCAAGCGAACAGAACTAGGGGAAAGCTTACAGGGAATTGATTACACCTACACGGTAGACGGCGCCTTAAAGGCCATCAATCATCCCAGCCTCAATAGCTATGATCCTGGTAAAGATGGCTACACTGGCACCAATGTCGATTTTGCCAAAGATGCCTTTGGTATGGCCATTGACTACCACACAGCGGACTATGTCCGCAAGGGAACTAACTTCAATTATGGTAAGGATGAGGCCAGCAATGACCAAACAGATGGTCGCATTAAAAGTCTTCGTTGGAAAACCAGAGATGGGGTAATCACTCCCTATGGCCAGCAGCACATGTTTACCTATCAGTACGATTGGAAACAACAACTGAATAGCGCAACTTATGGCTTTTACACTCCCAATAATGTGGTGAATAATGGAAGTGGTAGTGGCGCTTACAACAGTCCAGGCTTTGGTACTTTCGCCACCAATCCCAGTGCTGCTTTCCAAGTACAAAATATCAGCTACGATGCCAATGGTAATATCCTAAGTCTTCATCGCAAAGACGATGATGGGGAGAACATGGATAACCTGAGCTATGTCTACGAGCATCCAGACTTTAATGCCAGTGGTGGCTATACCGCAGCCACCAACAAGCTTCGCTATGTGACTGATGCAGCTGGCTTTTTGGACAAAGGTGATGTACAAAATCAGGTGCTTAACAACTACAGCTATAATGCCAATGGAGAGATCGAAAGTGATCAGGAAAAAGACATTAGCCTGGTCTATAATTCCTTTGGCAAATTAGATGAAATCAGAAGCTATGATGGCAGTCGCTTGGTGATGAGCTTTACCTATGACGAACACGGCGATAGAATTGGTAAAACCACTTATAATGCAGGTGGCTATCCAGAAAAATCGACCCTTTACGTTCGCGAGCCAGGAGGAATTGTCATAGCTACCTACGAAAAGGAATACACGGAAGGTGGTACTACTTTTGGCCTGGAAGAGTACATGCTAGATGGTGGTCAGCTAGGGATTTTCTATCCCAGCGGCAATCAATATGTCTATCATATGACCGATCACTTGGGCAATGTTCGCGCAACGATCAATCGCAATAAGGATGCCAGCGGCGAAGTACAAACCATGAGCTATGCGGACTATTATCCCTTTGGCATGGTCATGCCTGGACACGAACAAGCGAGCAGTCCACGCTATCGTTTGGGCTATCAAGGCCAGGAGCTAGATGCCAAAGTTGGTCTCTATGCCTTCCAACTGCGGATGTATGATCCTCGCTTAGGTAAGTGGCTCAGCCCTGACCCCTATGACCAGCACTGGTCGCCTTATCTAGCGATGAGCAATAATCCCATTAGCTTTATCGACCCAGATGGAGGTGAGGATGATCCCTATGATCAGCATTGGCGGATTCAGCATTATATGAATACGGGTAATTTACAGGCTTTGGAGAATTATTTGTGGAGCCAGGCCCAATTCTCTGATGGAGGAGACCCTACGCTCAATGCAGCCATTATGGATTATAATAATTACATGGCGGCTATTGAATGGTGGCGAAGTCATACTTCAGATGTCGTACCCGTTATTCAAGATGGCCAATTGGGCGTACACGTACAGATTGAAGGTCGAGTACTCATTGGCGAGAGACAGGGAGCAAATGGTCCTATAATTATCAGAAAAGATGAGATATATGGCCTTGCTGTTTCCAAATTCTTTGCAGTAGGTTCAGAACTAGGTTTCACAAATGAAAGTGGTCTCTTTGCGGCCCCTCCAAAGCAGGTAGAAACACCACAACCTAAGAAAAGCCGCTGGTCTAGAGCGCTGGATTGGGTACAAACTGGCTTAGATGTAGTTGGGCTCGTACCAGGCTTAGGAGAGGTAGCAGACGGCTTGAACGCGGTGATCTATCTTGGCAGAGGGGATTATACCAATGCTGCACTAAGTGTAGCAGCGATGAATCCCGTTGGTGGTCAGGCAGCTACTGCTTTGAAGTATGTCAATAAGAGTGGTTTGTTGGATGATGCGGCTGGTGCGGTGATTAAGCGCGTGAAGAAAGGGAAGAAAGGAAAGCCAGGCTGTGATTGCCCAATGAATACCAAATGCTTTATTGCAGGGACGCCTATTCTGACCCAAAATGGAAATGTACCCATTGAACAAATTGCAGTTGGCGATTCCGTATGGGCCTATGATGAAGTGATAAAGAGACGCGAACTAAAAGCGGTGATCAATGTTTTCCAAAAGGATGCAGAGGAAATCGTTCGCCTAAGCATTGGTGACCAAGAAATTGCAGTCACCGCGGAGCATCCATTCTTCAGCGAAGGCTACTGGCGCGAAGCGGGTCAATTAGTCGTTGGGGATACCGTTTTGTTGTTTGATGGAACATCAAAGATCGTCTCTGCCGTTCGTATTGAGCAAGGTGACTTTAAGGTTTATAACTTTGAGGTAGCAGATTTGCATTCCTATTATGTGGCAGATGCGAGTGTTTTGGTGCATAATTCGGGATGTGATGTAGAAAAATTGCGTACAGGAGGTAATGATACTGCGGTAAATGTAAAAACTAAAGCAGAGGCCGACGCATTGTTAAAGGAAGCTTTTCCAGACTACCAAAAAGTAAATGGCGTGGGTCCACAAGAGCCCAAGGGTATCAGAAAAAAGAGAAAGATGGAAAGGTTTAAAAAAGGTGGAGCCTATCATAAGGACTACCACATTGATCCTGCCACAGGAAGAGTCAAGGGACACAGAGCGGATAATGTACACGGGAACTATCCTCATATCAACATTAAACGCAAAGACGGTAAAAAAGTAATCATAAATATTACTGGAGATTAGAACCTATGGATTTAACTCAAATCTTTAATCGAATTGAACGTGGCAAACAGCAAGGAAAGACCTACTGTTTTAAACAGGATGGTGAAACCATCTGGTCTTCTGTAGCCATACAAAAGTGGAAAGGTCGCTACAAGGTATATATCGATGAAATTGCGGAATCTAGGATGGCTGCAGAGGAATATCAAAAGGAGCTAATAGTAGATTTTGATAATCTCAAGGAGGCCATCGCTTTGATAGAAGCGGAAACGAATATCAAATTTCACGAATTACAGCCTTGTAAGGGACAAACCATTTTCAATCCAGAATTTTAATAAGAATTTTCGTAAAAGATACTGGCTCATTGTAATGAGCCAGTATCTTCACCTAAAAAACAGCCTATGCCAAAAACATAATATGTTTCAGAAGGAAGATACTAATACATCCTTAAATAACTCAAGCTGTTGGGAACTCAAAGGGCCTCGTAGCTATATGAGCAAAGGTTACTCTATGGCTGTAGTAGAATAGGAGCCATAGAGTATCAGAAAATCTCTCTTTTCAGAGATACCACTAAAGTTATAGAGAGATATCCTCATAGGAGAAAGTATTACCTAAATATTAATGATGAATCAGAAAAATCCAGTTTCAATATCTCACTACTCAGATATCTTTGAAGGATTAGCTTGTGATGATATCTATGTTCTGAATGAGCAGAATGCCATAACCATCTGGAAAAATCATGTTGATCAAAAAGCAACTTCCTTTTTCAAGCTTCCAGATGAACATTGGCTCGTTACTGGCCATCAAGAAACTTTAGGACATTGGCTAAATGACTTCAACGAAGATCATAGCCAGCGTATTCAACAATTATTAAATAGTACTGTAGATTGGAATGATGAAGATATTATATTTTTTTCCATCAGTCACTTGATAATTCTAGAGACGTCTTGGAAGACCTTCAAGAATAACTGGATTTATTTTTTACATTGTGATGATGATTGCCCTATTCTAGTTAATTCATCCTATAGCAAAGAAGCATTGGTTTTTCGACCTATTGGAGATTTTATTAGAATCAATGGTAATCATTAATGAAAAATAAATGACAAGTACAAGCGTCATCTCCATCTTGAGGTGACGCTTGTTTTTTTAATAAAAAACCCAATCTTATCAAAGCCCTCTTTCACAAAGAGAACAAATTAACAGCTCAATTTTTACAAAGGTCACTCCTCCTCCATGACAAAACCTTAACATAAAAAATCACCCAATCACTTGTAAGCTATCCAAATTGCCCTTACATTTGTTTTATATAAAGCAATCAACAACAAAAATTGAACAGTTTGTAAAGTCTATGAAAACGCCTTTTGCACTTCTTACATTCTAATTCAATTCTTTATTTCTATTTCATGGTGTATTACTCGACCCCAATCTTGTAAGGTATGCCTTTGGAAATAAAATGATCGCTCAACTTCTCTACACAACTTCTCTAAACCTTTTAAGGGATGCTTAATACACCTTTGGTGTAAAGTAGGTCCTCATTTTTCTAAATAGGCTATTCGCTATTGGGCGAAAAGGCTGTTGGGTTTTTGCTTTTGTATCTCCCAACAGGGGCTATGCTATTGCTCGTTTGGAGACCTTGGTCACTAAACAGCCCAATACCGCTATGGCCATGATCAACATTTCCATTAAATACTTAATAATCTAAAACAGTGCTGAATGAAATCTATGAAAATTAAATGGCTGCTTGGATTGGTCTGGGTTTATTTTACCCTCCCTCTACAGGCGCAATCCGACAAATTGGTCGATCTGTTTACAGGCGACTTTCATTATCAGATACCCGCTATAGCCATCCCTAGTTCAGAAGGGCAGGCCATTGCTCTGAGTCTTTCCTACAGAGGGGGCGTACAGATGAATCAGAAAGCCTCCTGGGTAGGACTTGGCTGGGATTTATCTATTGGTGAAATCAAACGCGTAGTCAAAGGCGTACCTGATGAATGGAAGGGCGTTACACAGAAAACCTATAAATACCGCGAGGAAAATGGCAGTTGGGTAATCGACACTTACACCAGTGGCGATGGAAACACGACTTATGACAACATCGATGAAACCAAATATTGGGGGCCCTTTTATTATCGAGATTTTGTAGAGGGAGAGAATAATGCAATGGATATGTATGTCGCCTCACCAAGAGTGGGCAAAGACTTCACCTATGCTGATTATGACGATTATGTCGTGACAGGTCCTGGCGTATCTGGAACCATGCAAACTTTTTTATTCGACAGTGGATCACTGGTTCACAAAGATGAACGAGAAGGGCATTTTTACATAGACTCCCCCACGGAGGAATACTCCATGTATTACTCGACAGAAAACGGCCGCCTTACTCCTCCTGCCGCCAACTCCAACGAACGTACTTGCCAAGCATTCACCAAGGAACCTCAGTTTCGATTTAAGAATGAGTTTGGAGGAGTCAATGTTCCTTTCCCTTACAGCAGAACAACGGAAAGTCTTTCAGAGACCCATCAATTTGACCAGAGTGCCAATCCCTATACTGGACAGTTTGATGCGACAACTAATAAGGCCATCAGTGCCCGCAATATTATATTCTTTACCAATGCCCAAATTAAGGTCAATAAAAACACCCTTATCAGTAATGAGGGCTTTGTTGACTATCCCAAACTAGCACCCATTGATCGCGGACATGATGATGATATTGGTGCTTTCCAAATCACCAACGAAGTAGGGATGACTTTTCATTATTCCCTACCAGTTTACATGAAGGAAGAACACAACATCACCTTTGAGATGGAAGAGTTTGACATTGATAATGCGACGACCATTATCAGAAACAGCAAGGCCAGGGCCTATGTAGATTCCTGGAAACTAACGGCTATCACTGGCCCTGATTTTGAAGACCTCGCCCCACTTGGAGAGGTTGGGCCAGAAGACAAAGGCTATTGGGTAAAATACGATTATACCCTTTGGGAAGCTGATTTTAGATGGCAGAGCCCTTACATTGGTGGCCACCGTTTTTTTGGAGAAAATGCAGAGGCTTACAAAAATCTTTCTGCAAGGTATAAGGGGCTTTGGTTTGGTATTCCCTTTCATCAAGATTATCTGGACACAGAAAGCATCAGCTATGGAGTCAAAGAAATGTATTACCTCAATTATATCCAAACGACTAGTCATTCCGCTGTTTTTGTAAAAGATATTCGACTGGATGAAATAGGTAGGACGACTGGCAATGCCACCCCTCAAGCCGCTTTATATCTCGATCGAATTGTCCTGATTGAAAATGCAGATTTGAATTTATTTCTCAATGGACCAAGCTTATCAGATTACCGTTTTGAGGCAGGTAGCCAAACAGATTTGATCCATTCAGGTACTTATCAAGCTAACTTCCCCCAAATACAAAATAAGACCCTGGCGAGTATTGATTTGATGCAAGATTATTCCCTTTGTAAAAACTATCATGGGAATGTTGAAAATAATGCAACGACCACAAGTCAATCTTTTAACCTAGCCTCTGGGGCCAATGCTTTCACCGTAAGCTATAAAGAGCTAAATACCTCAGGACAAGCCAATGCAGAAAATGGAAAATTGACCCTAAACGGTATCAAAACATTTGGACTCAAAGCGCAAAACGGGCTCCCTTCCTACAAATTCAGTTATGAGACCAATCCCAACTTCAGTCTTAATGCAAAAGACTTCTGGGGCTACTACAAAAGCGACTACAATTCCAGTCAAAAGCAAAGTCCCTATACAAGTAGTACTTCTACAGCAGAAGTAGACGCTTGGTCCCTAAGTCGAATTGAAACGCCACTTGGTGGTTTTATTGACATTGAATACGAAGCGGATGAGTATGAGGGAGTGGGTTATGGAACCATACCAGATCGAATCTTTGAAGGCGTCTTTACGGAAACGGGTACGCAATTGGGGCATGGAATTATGAGAATTGAGGACAATCAATTTTTTGATTATCTCAATAATTATGCTGCACAAAACGTATCAAGCATCGTTTTTAGTTGCCCAGATATTTGTGTGTATTCCACTGACTATTACTATCCGCCTACCCAGCAGCAATATGCCTTTATCACCAATACAAGGGTTACGCGTCGCGCTCATGGTTTTGCCAATGCCAATATCAATAATATTGAAGTATCTAATATCGACCCCAATGTCATCGATAATCTGGAACTAGAACCCAGATGCGGTTTGGATGGGGATTTCCAGGGTACAGCCAATAGTCCACAGTATGGTAAAGCCACTGCTTCAGTAAATCTCACCAAAGTATATGGCGGTGGCATTCGAGTAAAATCCATTTCAACCTGGATGAGCAATTCCGAAAATCAAACGGTGATTTATACAACAGAATACGATTATGAAGATGGAATCGCCTCCATCGAACCCGAGCGTTTTACCCCTGCTTATTTTAATGGTAGATCTAAAAATAGCTTGCTCTATAATCGACACGATTTTGCCCCTAGCGTAGGCTATTCCAAAGTAAGTGTCAAAGGGCTAGGCACAGATAATAACTACACAGATATCTACACGGAGTACGATTTCATCAACTACGATGATGGTCGCTACACAGGGGGTGCTGTAAAAAGCTATGGCGATGTAGATGATCGCGTAGAAAGTAATTATGCTGTTTTCCAAAGAATCTATGACCAGACTGGCGAAGTGCCTGGCAACTTCACCCCCACTTTTGAAATTCGATACATCGCCCAAAGTCAAAATATCTCTGCTTTTGATCGAAGCACCGCAGGCATTGGAAAAATAAAAAGTAAAAAGACATTTAATGCTTTGGGAGAAGTCTTAAGTGAAGAAATCAATTCCTACAAGGATATCAGTTATACTGGTGAAGTTTATCATCAACGCAGCCATGCTTTACTGCCCATCCACTACGATC
>JBCBDH010000014.1:0-23223 GCA_038529855.1 Bacteroidota bacterium
TGAAAAGGTAGATGCCGTGCTGATTGCTACCCCCTGGCGCTGGCATCTACCTTTTCATCCTCCAATAAAGCCAAATAGTCTTGCTCTCCTAGCCCATAGACCTTAGGCATTTTGGCCCCTTTTTTAGTAATTAGGGCCTTAGTTCGGTCGATCATCGCGGAGTCGATGTCGCAAATAGCCGTCAGTGCGCAATCATCGCGATTGAGCAGCAGGTCGATATGTGCCTGACCGCGGAGGCCAGTTCCAATGACCCCAATATTGATTTTATCTTTTAGAGGAGTGGAGAGAATAGTTGGGCTAGCTTGGAGAGCATTGCCAGCGGCGAGTCCTGCTCCAGCCAAAGCAGTAGTTTGGAGGAAATTTCTTCTGTTGAGCCTTTTCATGGTTTGCCTATTTTACTACCCTAAGGTAATAAAATGATGTATCTTTGGCAGTCCTATGAAGAGTATTCGCATAACCGTTTATGGAAAAGTTCAGGGCGTCTGGTATAGGGCCAGCACCCAAAAACAAGCCCAGGCATTAGAGATCGTTGGCTGGGTGCGCAATTTGTCGGATGGAAGCGTTACTATGGAAGCAACGGGTACGGCACAGGCGCTCGTTCTATTTGAAGGCTGGTGTCGTCAAGGACCTCTCCACGCCCGAGTAGACCGACTAGAGAAGGAAGAAATTCCCTTACAGGACTATCAGGACTTTCAAATCATTCGATAAGGACACCTACACGGGGATTTGCTGATTTTTTCTTAATTTTAGAAGCTGTAATACAAATAATCAGGGGCTCATGCTTGAGGATGCGACAAACCGGGAAATGGAGCGATTGACCCGGGAAAATGATTTACTAAAGGACGAGTTAGCCAAACTACAGGCCAACCGAAGACAGCGTCGAAGGAAAAGTCTGCGGTATATGATGAGCAAGAAAGCGGCTGTAATCATCATTGGTAAAGGGCTCAAGAATAGTCTAATTGAGCTTTACAGCCAATTGCCCAACCGCGTTAGTAAAGATACCTTTGCCGATGTCAGTGCGCATTTGATTTGGCGACTAACCAGAATTGGGGCATTCACCATCCTCATTGGGGTCATGCCTTTGCTTATCCTTATTATCCAAACCAGCATTCTCCGCCAGCAAAATAAACTGTTCCAAAATCAAAATAATCTTTTCAAGATGCAGCTGCAGCAGGTCAACCAACAGAATGAGCTGATTGCTGGGCAAAACAAACTCTTCGAGGAACAAAACCTATTATTCTCCAATCAAAACAAAAAAGCAGATATCCAAAACAACCTGGTTCAAGGACAGAACAGCCTGGTAAAAAGTCAGAATCAACTGTTTGACAACCAAAATAAATTGGTAGCCCGTCAAAACGAACGCGTACAGCAACAAACCCAACTTATTGAAGCAGACCGCCGAAGTTCCCTTGTCTTTTTGATGGGTAACATTATGGATAAATTGGATGAAGAACTCAAACTAAGCACCAACAAATCCCGCAAACTCAGCTACGAACTCATCGGTCGCATCTCCGCCCTAAGCCAATCGCTCAAACCCTATCGCTACCTCAAAAACGACCGACTAATCAGAAAACCCCTAAGCCCAGAACGAGGACAGCTTCTACTCTCTCTTGTCAATAGTAAGCTGGATACCACTTATACTTATCAGGTCATATTTGCCAGCACTAAATTTTCAAGAGCGGATTTGGATGAAGCATTTATGCGAGGGGCCTTTCTGCGGGGAGCCAAATTGACTAAAGCCCTACTCAAAGAAGCAGATCTGAACAATGCTGACCTCAGCGAGACCTATCTAAAAGATGCGGATTTAAAGGAAATTGATGCCATCAATGCTTCCTTTAGGGATGCCGATCTCAGCGAAGTAAAGCTCAATTGGGCCGATCTTCGAGGGGCTGACTTCTCAGAAGCCACGATGACGGAGGCCGATCTCAGCGATGTCGATCTCAACAAAGCCAAGCTCTACAATGCCTATCTGAAAAAAGTCTCCTTGAGCAATGCAGACATGAGCGAAACGGATCTGCGCAAAACCCATTTGGAAGGAGCTGATATGGAGGGGGTCGATTTGACCGAAGCCCGCGTCGATTCCAAAAAGTGGTTTAATCAATTGGAGAAATGGAAAGTCAAAGGCCGAGAAGAAATCGAAGCCAACTACTCCATAGTCAAGCAAGAGGAAAACGGAGAAAAATACTATCTCCTCCTTCCTAAATAAGAGAAAGCTAAATTGGGATAGAGAAATTGTTTATACCACTTAGGGCGAAATGGTTTCCAGGTATCAATAGGCTGCGCCAAGCGATCCATAATGCAAATGATAACAGAGGGGTTGACCCCTAATCCACAATGACTGCCCGTAACTTGTATGTTTTGCGTCCTTGGGCCTTCTTTTAACTCCATACAATGCTGCCAGGCCACAATACCATCTCCTTTAGAGAAGATAGCGGTCATGGGTACAGGAGGCGACTGCAAAATATCGCGAATGGCATTTTCATCTATATCCCGAATGCGTTTACCCGACATCAAGTGATACAGCCAAGTGGCGTTGTTTTCCTTTCTAATACCACCAAAGGGAGAACCCAGGGTAATCACCTGTCTGATCGAATTGGGTGATCTGCGAGCCACTTCGCGGGCATAAACACCTCCAAGACTCCAGCCTATCAGGCTCACTTCTTTTCTCTCCTCCTCTACAATACTGCGGACCTTTTCCATAATCTGATCCACATACTTCGGACTTCCATAATTACGCCCTAATTCCCATGGACGGGCATCATAACCACGTTTGTTAAGAAACTCACGCAATAGGCCCGTAGAACCATCTGAGGTCATAAATCCAGGTAGCACCAAAACGACATGCCCATCTCCTTCAGAAAACTTCTTCAAAAAGGGTCGACTAGCCATAAAGGCGCCTAATTCAGCTATCGCACGCGGTGGCTCTGTGAGTAATTTGAAAAGGGAGGGACGGTTAACGATCTGTGTTGTATTTGCCATTGACTTCTTCTAAATCGAGTAATTCCTATTATCTTTAAGGGCGCTGAAGTAAGTGAAAATCAGCTACTTGGTGTCCATTTGTGTTGAATAAACAGCTAATCACCAATTCCAGTTCAACATAAAATTAAGCATTTATACTTTTTTTTGAAATTTATTTTGGATTTTTTATGATTTAGCCGCCAAAAATAAAGTCTTCTAAATCAAAAATGTCGATGTCAAAACCTTATAAAATAGGGGTCAGCCTATCGGGAGGTGGCGCCAGAGGAATCGCCCACGCTGGCATCCTAAAAGCCTTTGAGGATCACCTGATTAGCCCGGAAATCATCTCTGGAACCAGCGCAGGCTCTATCATTGGAGCGCTTTATGCCGCTGGTATGAAACCAGCCGAAATTCTGACTTTTGCTGAAGAAAATCAGCTCTGGAAAGCAATTCGCTTTGGTTTTCCCATTACGGGATTGACCGATTTGAGCTATCTGAAAGACCAAATATCTGCTCATATCACTGATGATCGCTTTGAAGCACTCGAAAAGCCGCTACATCTCGCCGTTACCAACCTCAATACTGGTCAGGCAGAAATACGCCACAAAGGGCCTCTTCTGGATACCGTTTTGGCCTCTTGCTCTATCCCTTTGGTTTTTAAACCCGTAGAGATTGAAGGACAATTATATGTTGATGGAGGAGTGCTAAACAATCTGCCTGCCTTGTGTCTGCGCGAACAATGCGATATCCTCATTGGCGTCAATGTTATGCCGCATATAGATCAAGCCAATGAGGACTTGAATAGTATGACCGAAATTGCCATCCGCAGCTTTGAGCTTTCCATTTGGCAAAATACCGAACCGCAGATTGCCCATTGCGATTATTTCATCCAACCCAATGCCCTCAAGCAATTTCATATCTTCCAATTTAGCAAGGCCAAGGAAATCTATGAGGTCGGTTATGAGGAAGGGATGAAGGTAATTCCAGATATATTAAAAGAGATTTTGTAAAATAGCTTAAAATAGCTCCTATTATGCAAATAGCTAGCCCTTCTGTTCTAGGTCCCCAAGCCAGAGGCTTAAGTCTTCTCAATGGCTCCATCGCCCTGTCGGCCTTACTCGCCATCACCGCCCAGCAAATGGGCTATCAACAATGGTTTTTCTTCCTAAAACCCCTCACGACCATCTTAATCCTAATTGTTCCCTTTCGATTTGGGAATCGCCAGTTAACAAGCTATCGTTATGGCATCCTGCTCGCTTTGGTCTTTTGCCTGGCAGGAGATGTCTTTCTGCTTAAAGAAAGCCAATTTATCTATGGTTTAGGTGCTTTCTTAGTTGCCCATCTCCTTTTTTCTTATAGCTTCATTTCTTTGGGTGGCTTTAGAAAGGAGATCGCTCCCTTTTTACTTTTATTGGCCATAGGAGCTGGGGTTTACTTCCTTATCCAACCTGGATTGGGTGCTTTGGCACCAGCTGTTTTGGTTTACATTGCCGCCATTGTCTTTATGGGGTGGCAAGGATTGAGCTTATATCTTTGGAAGCCAACAAAGACTTTTATGCTAGTGGGAATGGCTGTTCTGCTGTTTATCTTTTCCGATTCTATTATTGCGATCAATAAATTTCGCTTTCCTTTCGCACTATCTGGCGTCTTGATCCTAGCAACTTATTGGTGTTCGATTGCTTTGTTGGCGAATAGTACTTGTCGAAGAGACCGCTAGCGCTGTGAGATCGCTGGCGCTGCGAGATCGTTCAGCGGAGGCTGAACTGCGAGAAGCGAGAGTTTGGGAGATAAAAAGCAAAGCTTTTTATCCTTGTATTGCTTATGAATAGGTTTTGCGGCAGAGCGGTCTCGTCTAATAGAGCGTCCTCACCTCTCCCAGCAGAGCGTTCTTACCTCTCGCAGCGTAGCGGTCTCGCAGTTTCGAGCGCAGCAAGAAACGTTCTCGCTTCTCACAGCAAAGCGGTCTAATCCTCAAGACAGCTAACAGCATTCAAAATACCAGAATCGTCTATTAGTTAACCAGGCCCAAACCTACGTAATGGGCCAGTGCTTGTATTGAAAGCATGGGATTGGCACCACTAGCAGAGGGGAAAGCACTGCCGTCTGCGACATATAGATTTTTTACCTCTCTAGTTTCCCCATTGGGTTGGACGGGATGTTTTTTATCTGAGCCGCCCATTCGACAAGTGCCCATCTGATGCGCAGAAGCCAGGAAATAGCGATTGCCATCCCATTTCAACTTTTGTACCTTTTGGATGTGAGCTTCTAGATCGCCTTCGCTCGCATGGAAAGTCATCGTATTATTATGCAGGGCTTGTAGTCGTTCTGCCCCTGCGGCTGCATGGATGCGCATGGCCTCCCCTACCCCTTGCAGCAGGTGTTTTTTATCGTAGTTATGGAGTTGGTAGCGAATCAGGGCTTGTTTTTGCTTATCCAATTTTACTTGCCCACCATATTTATCACGGGTAAGAATGATAAAGGAAGCCGTACGGCCGATATCCAACATCTCCTGTTTGAATTGCTCGCCACTCTTCCAATTCACTGCGGAAGCCATCATACCAGGATGGGCAGGAGGGGTTTCTAATTTAAAACCAAAATTACCATCCAATCGGGTAAAGCGATCACAGACAGCCGACATCATTGGACCATTCCAGCTTTCTACCATATGAGAATAGATACCTGAAACAACGGTTGTTGGGTGCAAGTACAAATTGCGGCCAATTTCTGGGTGCTTTAGACCAGAACGAAGTAAAATAGCTGGACTTTGAATAGAACCTGCTGCCAATACGACCTTCTTGGAGCGAATATTGACCTTGAACTGCTGCCCATTGGGATGATGACAAGTCGCTACCGCTCCCTGCGCCTCCCCCGCTTGGATTTTAATGCGATCTACAGCTGTATGCACCAATAATTCCGCACCAGCTTCCGTGGCATCTTGTAAAAAGGTATAATTAGCCGATTGCTTAATTCCATATCTATCGCCATAGGGCGACCAGCCCTGGGCTTTCCAGTACAAGTCTTCACTCACACCCTCTGGTTGCACCACATTGCGCGGAATGACCTTTGTATCAATACCTAGTGCGGTAGCACCGTCTACCAAAGCTTGGTTTTGAGGATTGTGGCGAAGCAGATTGTGGGTAACCTTACAGCGCTGTTCGATACAATCAAAACCCTTTTGATAAGCAGGATCGAGAAATTGAGGATTGCCGTGTTGCTTGGCCCACTCTTCCAGTACATAGTCTGGTGTCCGAAATGCCCCTGCCCAATTGACGGTTGTACCACCGCCAAGACAATTGCCTGCCAATACAAGCATATTGCCAGCTACGCTCGTCAGCGCTCCGCGGTTTTCATACAGCCGCGCAAGCATTTCCTCTTCAGATTGGTTCATCTCCTTAGCTTGCAAATAAGGGCCTCTTTCCACTACAATGACCTTCTGCCCTGCCTGGGCCAACTGAGCAGCCACTACACTACCTCCTGCACCACTTCCAATGATTAATACATCGCAGTCTAGGTCTAAGTCCTTTTCAGGTAAGATGGGTTGAATCTTTGCCTCTGGGCCAGCTTGCTCCCGCAATCGCCCAGGGTAGCCAATGGTGGCCCAATGGGGGTTAGCTTTTTGATCAACTTGTCCACAGAAGAAAAAGAAACCACTCAGCTTTTTGAAGGTACTAAAGCCATAGCGCAGATCAGACAGTGGGCTATTGGCCCAACGTAATAATAGTGTTTGTCTTTGTTGAGCCGTGAGGCGATGAGCGGGTTTGAGTGGTCCTAGCCAGGTGAGCCCGAGCAGCGGGGAAGAGATTAGGGTACAGAGTTGACGGAATTTTTGTTGGTGCAAGGCGGGTAAAGCCGAGATGAGTTCCACTATTTTTTGAGGAACCTGGAGATCACTGGCTTTGCTTTGCCAAAAATCGGCATTACTACCCTTTTTATGGATAGGAGGTACGATAGTATCGCATAAAGCGCCTAGCGCTTCCCACTCCTTAGGCTTGAGCTGAATCATAAGATGACAAATAATAAGTGATTCAACAAATTAGGAGATTTAAACGCCAAATCAAAATTGCTTGTCTAATAAATCGTCTACTCAGAAAAGACTATGCAACTGAATACCTGGAAGGTGCTTAGGCTATTTTGAGTAGACTTAAAAGATTTATTATACCAATTTTTTTGGCTTACTACATTTGACGCCAAATCAAAATTGCTTGTCTAATAAATCGTCCGTTCAAAAAGAAGCGAGATGACCAGCTACAGGTGATCATCTCGCTTGAATAGAAAAATGAGTCTTTAATTCGCTAAATTACTTAGCAGCCGCTGTTTTCTTGGCGCGGCTGGCACGAGTACGGGTACCATTGCTGGTCGCTTTTTTGTTTGCTTTTTCAGCAGCATCCAATTCTTTTGACAACAAGCCTACTTTGATTTCCAAGGACTTGATGCGCTTTTCCAAGCGATTGATAGAATCTGCTGTTGGAAGGTTAAGTCTGTTGAGGGTCAAACCTACTGCATTGTTCAACATAGATTCAAATTCCTCTCTCTTTTCTGTGATGTTTTCCTCTAGGTTAGAGACAACCTTTAGTCCTTCTTCTCTAGTAATCTTACCTTTAGCAACAAGTTCGTCAACACCTTTTTTCAATGATTCAGTAGTATTTGTTACTAAACCAATTCCCGTATAAAATACTTTTCTAAACAAATCTTCCATTTCTCAGAATATTTATTGGTTAATGGATTAAAATTAAATCGTTTGTAGAATTTCGTTCTGACAACACAAAGATATGCACAAAATCTCGGTAAATTCAACTCGATTTTTCATTTTTACAGAATAAATAATTATTAGCCAATAAAATTTAATTATTAAAATTTATTAATCTTTTACAGAAATGTTTATAAAATTTTTCCTTCAAATTTTAAATAATTTTATAATCAAGTTAAATACTTTTTTAACACTTTTTTAACTAAAAAAACAAACCTTATCCAAAATAAAATAGGGGTAAAAAATGATAATGCTTAATAATATTCTGACCATAAGCTAAAAAGCAGCTTATCCTCTTAAAGCCCTTATCAGAAGTGCACTGAAAAATCAGAAAATCTTTCTTTCTTTACTAGAAAAAAATAAGGCCCTAGATCGCCTTATTGATGAAAAATAGATCTTTTCCCCTCCCTTTTTTCCCAATCAGCTCATCACCAGTTGCTTTCGCTCTGCTTCCAGCTCCTGTAGCTGCTGGTCAAATTGTATAAAACGACGATCCAAATTCCCCAAAAGACGAACCACTCGATCCCTTACAGAGGAAACGGTCGACAGGGCATTGTGTATCTTCCGCTGAATGATCCAGTCAGAAATGAGGTTGTCAAAAAAGATGTCGGTAAAGCGATTGAAATCGCCAATCTGAAGAGAAAAATCCATCCGACGTACATCGCGAAATACATCGCGAAGCTCATCTTCAAAGACCGAAAGTAGATATCGTGCATGGTGGGCGCGTTCGCGAGCTTTGTCAATAGTACTCTGCTTAAGGTAGGAAGCCATGCGTTTTTTACCCATCATATCCCAGTTGCCCCAGTTGCGGGCGCGTTTGAGCAGACCAAGCATTTCATGGAGCAGTTGTTCAGCTTTTCGGCCAGCGTCGATGGCTTCGGAGACTTCGCGTCGTGCATAGCGTAAATCCTCTATCTGTTCCAATAGGGCGAGTAGTTGTCGCCCTTTGGCACTGTTTTCCCGAATCAAAGCTTGTTCTCTTTCCTTAAGCAACTGTTTCAATCGCCCCTCAACACCAGATAACTTTTCCAGCTTTTCCTCCAGTACCTTGCGCTCAAACAACATCAAATCAATTGCTTTTTTGGTCTCATCATATTTGAGGGAGGCCGCCAGATATTCTTGCTTTTCCTTTTCCAGCTGCTCCTCTTTACTCCCAAGCACCTTATAGAAAAGCGATTTCATACTCATAGATGTCAACTGCTCAAAATCTTCGTATTGCTCCGCCAATAAATCAGCGAGCTCTTTTAATTCCCGATCTGCCTTATCCATCTTTACCTGAAGCTGGTCGAGATGCTTTTGTACTTTTTGAGCCGATTGATGCGCTTCCTGGGTCTTTTTGAGTTTGGTAAGTATTTGCTGAGCAGAAGACATGATTTGCGATATTGGTTGAGACCAAATTAGCAAATTCTCACCTAATAAAAGGGCTGTCTCAAAAGCATTCTGAGACAGCCCTTATCGTATACTAGTGTTTAGACACTATATGATATAGTTTAGTCGTGGTATTCAAAAACATAGGTCATCGTACCGCACTGCTTTTTAGGTGCTGACAGATCGCGAGCAAAGCGGTATTTGGTCGTCAGACTAACGGCCTTCCGTACAACAGACATATCCTTGATCGTAGAGGCTTTATTATCTGCCTTGGCCATCACGACGCGCCCATCGCGATTGATACAGAGATCGATAACGATCTTTCCTGCCTTTTTGGTAATCTTTTTTACATCCGCTCGGTAAATCACTTTGCGGTTGAAGATACCTTCCCCAGCTGTTTCTCCCCAGTTTTTACCTCTATCATGCGTACCATCACCAGTTTTACCTTTACCAGCACCAGATTCCGCGCTGGGCTTTGTCTTGGTTTTTCCAGCAGAACTTTTGCTATTGGACTCCGTGGCTTCTTTTTCAGTAGGCTTTTCCGTTTCAACTGGTGTCTTTGGCTCGTCTACCAGGGGTTCGGGTTCTTCCATAGGCGCCTCTTCAGGTGCAGGGTCTTCCACTGGACTTGATTTGACCGGTGGCTCTGCATTGGGAGCCGTATTCACTGGCTTTTTGGCCTTACTTGGTGTTGGTTTGGGCTTAGGTACAGGCTTGGCTTTGGGTACCGCTTTTTCCGCATTCTTCTCATTGACTTCCTTTTTCTCTGCACTATTCTTTGGCTTGGCACCTTCGCGGGACGCAGGTGTAAAATCGGTAAAATCCATGACAATAAATTCGGCCTGTGCCTCAGGTTCAGGATCATTATCCTGCATCATAAAGGGATAGAGGGCAATACCTAAGATAAGGGCATGAAAAAAGAAGGTCCAAAACAAACCTCTTTTTCTATCTTTCTTTTCTCGGAGTTCAATACTACTTGCGTACATAAGCTTTCGTTTTACAGAGATAAAAAACCTTAAACGGTAATCGATATTGACAATATTGCCTCTTTTCGACATAAGATGCCGTTAAGGGAATCCTAATTAGTTGGAAGAAAAGCTTAAAATCCGACTAGTAATCAGCGATGATCCAAGAACGAAGGGCTGGCCCATTAGGTCTTTTCTAGCCAGTTGCTAATGTTTTGGACAAAGTACTGAGGTTGGCGCACCCAGCTAAAATGGCTTAATCGCTTAACATTGGCCATTTGAGGACTGATGGATTGATAATCCACCTTGGCTTGAGCAAACTTGCGATGCAGATTGGCTATGGCAGCAGGCGGAGCCAAGCGATCTCCTGCAATGCCTAATACGAGTATGGGATGCTTTATTTGCCCCAAGGACTGCTCAAAATTATGAGCGGTTTTGTCCAGACGATACAAACCCGTTCGGGCATTTCGACTCCAATCCTTAATTACCCCACGGGCTTCTTTACCCGCAAATCCCAATTGATGACCAGGGAAATAGCCTACTAGCTGACTGATCATAGGAGCCATCTGCGTCAAGGCCAGAACCGCCCAAGCTTCCCAACCCTGCCAGCCTTTATAATATACAGAACAGGAAGCCACCAGAATTAGTCCTTGGTATCTCTTGGGATGGAGGGAAAGATGGAGCGCAGCAATTTGTCCACCAAGACTATGCCCCATTAGATACATGGGCGAATGGGGAAACCGCGCTTTGATAGCCTGATAAGCGCCATTGTAGTTTTGTTCTAATAAATCCCAATAGGAAAAATTGACTTGTCGGGAAGGGCGAATACTAGAGCTACCATGCCCTAATAAGTCAATACAAGCGACGTGAAAGCCCACAGTAGATAAATGCGCTGCAAAATCCTGATAATAAATCGCTTTAACGCCCATGGCTGGGTACAATAAGCATACAGGCGCATTCTCTTTGCTGGTATTGGGGAAAAAATAAAGCCCTGCGGAGGCCCCTTTATTGGTCGAATAGCGCCATTCTTCTGGATAATTAGCCAAGGTATCGCGCGAGACTTGATCCATTTTTACTATCGTTATTAGTGATCAAAAGCAAATAAGGTATTTATCTTCAATTTTTTTGTTTTTCCAGCGCAAGTTTTTTCTTACTTGGGCATCTAAAAATCAGAAACAGAACGAATTTGGACGAAAAGACCTTGATAACGCAACTCAAAGCTGGAAGTCAGTCTGCCTTCAAGGTATTGATCGATCAATACCAAAAAAGAGTGCTGAATACTTGTCTGGGCTTTCTGCCCAACCGGCATGACGCTGAAGATCTCACACAAGAGGTCTTTATCGAGGTATATCGTTCGGCGGCCAATTTCAGAGGAGATTCCAGCTTGTCCACCTGGATTTACCGAATTGCCGTCACCAAGTCGCTGGAGCAAATTCGAAAGCGGAAACGCAAAAAGCGAATGGCCTTTTTCCAATCCCTTATCGGCTTGGATAGCCCACAGGTACAAGCTAGTGCGACGGATATGGATCATCCGGGCATCAAGCTGGAACAAAAGGAGCGAGCCCAAACCCTGTATAAGGCCATCGACAATTTGTCTCAAAATCAGCGCATAGCTTTTACCCTTCATAAGATCGAAGGGATGAGCTATAAAGAAATAAGCGAAATAATGGACGTAAGCCTGAGTTCAATCGAGTCCTTGATTTTTAGGGCCAGAAAGAACCTACAGAAAAATCTATACACATTTTATCAAAAACAGATGGAATGAAGTTTTTAGGACGCCAATCCTTTCCATCTATGAATGATTAATATGCTAAACAAAATCTGACGAAATATGGAACAATCTAAACACGATCGGATTCTAGAGGAGGTCAAATTGACCATGCAAAGTCTAGATCAATTAGAACGGGTAGCGGCCAATCCCTACTTATATACGCGCATCAGTGCGCGACTTGAGGAGCCGTCTCGCCCCAGCCGTTTGGCTACTCCCCTTTGGCAACTAGGTCTAGTCGCCGTACTCTTTATTCTCAATTTCTTAGTCATCAATGGTCAAATTGAAAATAATCGGGCAACACAGCGCAGTGCTAGTATAGAGACGATGAGTAGTACTTATTCACTTGATCAGGGGAGTGGAGCCGATCCAGTCTACTACAATTTCTACTAGTCATGGCCTACTTCAACAATCCACGATCAACGAATTGGTTAATTCTCCTGTTGGTCTTGTTGAATATCGTGAGCTTGGGAATGCATGTGTGGTTTAGAACTGGGCCGCCTCCTCATCTGGGGAATCCGCCTCATAAGGTAGCCACCCAATTCTTGGTCAAGGAATTATCGCTAGATCAAGATCAACGAAAGGAGTTGAGACCGGTTTTGAAGGCTCACTTTGATCGCTACAAGGCACTCCATAATGAAATTCGACAACACAATCAGCAACTGGTGAAAATCATCACCGCAGATCAGCTCGACTCGACTCAATTGGAATTGACAAGTACAACTATTGCCCAAAAGCAAAAGGAAATTAGTTTATTGGTTAAGCAGCACTATGAAGAACTACAGGACTTGTGCCGTCCCGATCAGCAAAAACAGCTACAGGCTGTCTTTCAAGAGATGTTGATCAATAACCGACGCCCTGGGCTACCGGGCCGATAAGTCAGCCAAGCACTTCGTTTTAAGCTCGGCTTAGGTCAATCGGCCCTCCTTCTGCCCAAAGGCTGAGGGGGACAAAGAATTGTCCCGTCCATTCGCCAAAGAGGCTAATGGGATTCCCTCCGCTCAAGGCGATCAGTTTCCAGTCCGCCAGACCACGCGATAAAACGGGGATGCACTTTTGTTCCTGATCAATGAGGTAAAGTTTTTCTCCTTCAAAGGCAGGCCAAACATCTAGCAAGACTGCTGGAAAATCCAATAACCAGGGATCACGGGCCAGGGCCTTGGCAAAACCTTCCAGTAGTTCTGTAAATAGGGTAAATCCTTCTATTTGAGCCGTTTGATCCGTCCGCTTTTCTTTTTGGCGAATTAAGGCACGCAAGGGAAAAGCGGCGGGATAATACACGACATCTGCTCGATAAAGCGCCCCATTGGCCCAAGTTCCTTCAAAATCCATACTGTTGTGAACAAAATCGAGCAATAAAGCCATTCGCCCTTCCTGCTGCCCTTGTAACCAGACCCGCCGAAAACGCAAGTTATCCTCTGCTCCTTCAATCTGTCCTAAGACCAACCAGTCATCTACCAGTCCTTTCCCTTTTAACAAATCGTCTTTTTTGCGATAGATGCCTGCAACAGAGAGCAGCGATTGTTGTAGTGCAGGTGGTAATTTTTCCAGTTGCTCAAAACCACGTGCCACCATATAAATAGCTCCCAGTTCCGTTAATATCTTATCTGGCCAGTCCAATTGGCCTCCCTGCAGGAGTGGTAATTGACGTAGCCGACGAGCAATACCTCCCAATTTCATATCTACCATCCGTGCGGCGATGTCCTGCCAAAAGCTATAGTCTTGTTGTTCGGTATCTGCCAAGCCCTGACGCATCAAATCTTCTAGCCAATTTTCCAGGTCACTCAATCCAGCAGCCATTTCTTCCAGTCGCTTACTTCTCTGAGGGCTAAGGCTAGGAGCGGCCTGGGGTTCCTTATCGGGCTCTGGGGGTTTTACGCTACCTTTTTCCAGCCAGTCGATCAGGGTTTGGGGCATATCTTCTGTGACTCGAAAACCATCAGTATGGCTGAGGTACATCAGAAAAAGTCCCAAGGCATGTTTACAGGGGCGTTTGCGGCTAGGGCAGTTACATTTGAAGGCTGGACGATGCAGATCGATTTGAACCGAATAGTATCGACTACCGCTGCCTTTGCATTCTCCCCAAAGCGCATGCTGATTGCCTGAAAGCCCTCTCCAATAGCGCGTGCTGGCCAGGTCTTGACCTTTCTGCGCCGTAGCGGTATCAGGCGCAAGTTGCTTGACTTGATCAGGCGTCCAATGCAAAATGAGAAATTTTGATAAAGGTAAGCTTTTGAATGGCAAATTGAAAAGGAGGACGGCAAAGACAATAAGTCTTAGGCATCTTCGCCTTTAGAGGATTCCATCTTGGCTTTTTCTATGGAGTCTGTGGCTTGGGAAGCCGAGCTTTTTTCACTTTTGGGTTTGGGCTTGCGATTGGATCTTCTGGATTTGGACTTGGAGCTTTTACCATTACTAGGTGCATTATTCTCTAATAGCCCGAGCAAGTGCATGGCTTTTTCTGAAGCTGTTTGTTCTGCGCTTTTCTTATTAAAATCGTCAGCGGTGGCTAGTTTTTTGCCATCAATTAGTACGGCTACTTTAAAGCGATCCCTCTTTTCATATTTATACTTGGCCAGCATCTTATAGGCGACGGTTTGACCATTCTTTTGGCAATATTCCAGTAATTGGCTTTTGTAATTATCATCAAACTTCTCCAATTCGTGGATATCGAGATAACCTCTCAGGATTCGGTCGATGACATAGCGCTTGGTTTTATTGTAGCCACATTCCAAATAAATGGCTCCGATAAGGGCTTCCAGGGCATTGCCCAACATAGAGCGGCTCAAACGCGTATTATTGTATTCGTTGAGGAAAACATCGAGTCCCATCTTATCTGCAATCTTATTGAGCGAATTGCGTTTGACGATCTTTGAACGCATCTTGGTTAGAAAGCCCTCATTGCTATTGGGATATTTTTTGAATAGGTATTCGGCGACGATGGTTCCGAGGAGTGCATCTCCAAGATATTCCAGGCGTTCATTGCTCTGTATGGCATAGAGTTTTTCGGTAGAGGTCGATTTGTGGTAGAAGGCCAATTTGAATATCGTTAGATTGGCAGGAGTAAACCCTAACAAGGACTTAAGTCTTTTAGCAAAGTTTTTTTCTTTAGAAAAGTAATAGTTATATATCCTTATCAGAAATTTCAAACTTCTCGGAATTTAGTAAACCGCATTTGACGCAGCTCAAAATTAAACATTTTGGATTACATGTACCCACTATAAGACCGATATACACCGATCTTTAGATGTATACTAAAATACAAACGTTCAATTATCCTTTAAATGTGTGCAGTTTCCTATCGCATTTTGCCCTTTAATCTTCCACTTTTTTGAAAATAACGGAAGAATTATGACCACCAAAACCAAAAGTATTGCTAATGGCCACTTTTATGGCTCTATCCTGTGCCTCGTTAAAGGTAAGGTTCAGACGAGGATTTATTTCCGGATCATCCGTAAAATGATTGATGGTTGGCGGAACAAAGCTGTGATTGATCGCCAAAATACAAGCGATGGCCTCTATTGCTCCAGCAGCCCCCAATAAATGCCCAGTCATAGATTTGGTCGAGCTGATATTCAGATCAAAAGCATGATCTTTAAACACCTCCAGGATGGCTTTAACCTCCGCCACATCTCCCAAAGGTGTCGATGTACCATGTACGTTTACGTAATTGATGTCCTCAGGATTCATTCCAGCCTCATTTAATGCCATTTTCATCACATTTCGCGCACCCAAGCCCTCTGGATGGGGTGCCGTAATATGGTGGGCATCGGCTGTCATACCAATTCCAACTAATTCTGCATATATCTTTGCTCCGCGCTTGCGGGCGTGTTCGTATTCCTCCAAAATCAAGGCACCAGCTCCTTCTCCCAATACAAAGCCATCCCGATCCGCATCAAATGGCCGAGAAGCCGTTGCATAATCTTCATTTCGGGTAGACAGCGCCTTCATAGAGTTAAAGCCTCCAATACCAGCATGGGTAACTGCGGCTTCAGAACCGCCACTAATCATAATATCGGCCCGCCCCAAACGAATGTTGTCAAAAGCACTACCCAATGCATGAGAAGCAGAGGCACATGCTGATACCGTGGCATAATTGATCCCCCTAAAGCCGTATTGTATAGAAATAAATCCAGCAGCTATATCAGCGATCATCTTGGTGATCATAAATGGATTGTATCGAGGGGTACCGCTGCTAACCGCAAAGGCTTCAATCTCCCTTTCAAGTGTCCCCAGACCGCCAATGCCAGAGCCCCAGATAACGCCAGCGCGATCCAGATCAATGGCTTCGAGATCAAGACCAGAATCACTGACGGCCTCTTTGGTAGCCACAACAGCATACTGGGTAAAGAGGTCCATTTTTCGCGCCTCTTTGCGATCCAAGTGATCATTGACCTTAAAATCTTTTAATTCGCAAGCGAATTTGGTTTTGAATTGGCTAGGGTCGAAATGAGTGATGATATTGGCGCCACTAATGCCCTCTTGTAGGCCCTTTAAATAAGCCTGAACGCCATTTCCTATAGGAGTTAGGGCTCCCAATCCTGTAATTACAACTCTTTTCATATTGGTTGCTTGTGCAAAAAGCTAGAAGTAGCGGGACTATAGATGATGTGAACAGATCAATTAAAAATAGCTGTCTGAGAAGGTATCCTCTGAAAAGATTTAAATCCCTCTCGGGGCGTATTTATCACGTGGCAGTAAATCAAAAATGCCTTGATGATCTTCTACAATGTCTTTTCTAAAAATACGTCTTTTCAGACAGCTTTCAGGGTGCGAAGTTTAAACGCCCCCCAGATGGTTTAATGACTCAATTGCAAGGAAGATGCAACAGATAGCCTAGCTACTCTCACTTTCGCTACCGCTGTCCGCTTTTACCAAATAGGCAATCGCATCCCCAACAGTTTGAATGTTTTCGGCCTCATCGTCTGGAATAGACGTGTCGAATTCCTTTTCGAATTCCATGATTAATTCTACGGTATCCAAAGAATCCGCTCCAAGGTCATTAGTAAAGCTCGCCTCATCAGTGATTTCATCTAGCTCAATGGCCAACTTTTCAGCGATAATACCCTTTACCTTGTCTGCAATACTTGTTGACATATTAGTATCACTTTTGTGCCTTACCTCGCTTGCTTATAACCCAACAAAAGCCCCTTTAGCGCCTTAGTTGAATAGGGATTACAGCTCAAATTTGGAAGGCAGGATTAACAAATGCACTGCAAAATAAGCTATAAGTAAATGGATAACCAAAGTTTTTTCCAGTTTTTTTAACTGACTGAAAAATAAGTATTTGACTATTACAAGCTTACATATTACATTTAAAATGAAGTGGATAAGGAAATTACCCCATCTTCGTAAATCTACGGTTTAAATAGCTTTCGACCACTCCACTGCCCTTCTTCCCACAATCAATTCATTTGGCAATGTAAAAGGTTTAGTGTACATTTACCTTAGTATTATTGTAAATAATACACTAATTACCCCAAAAGGGTCAAGCATAGCCCATTTTCTACTCTATCAAAGCTTGCATTTATGGAAATCGTCGATCATCAGAATACCAAAATCGTGGCCACTGTAGGCCCAGCCTCTAGCTCCTATACTAATCTACTTGATCTCGTCAAGGCAGGAGTCGACGTTTTTCGGCTCAATTTCTCTCATGGCAGTCATAATGATCACCTCAAAGTGATCAATCACATTAACTATATCAACAATAAATACAACCTTCATATCGGCATCCTGGCCGATCTCCAAGGGCCTAAATTGAGGGTTGGCAAGATTGAAAATAATACCCTACCGCTCGAACCTGGCGATATCCTCACCTTTGTCAATGAAGAATGCATAGGTACTCGGGAAAAAATCTATATGAGCTACACCCAATTTGCACAAGATGTAGAAGTAGGGGAAAGGGTTTTGGTAGACGATGGAAAATTGGTTTTGGAAGTAATTGAGACCAATAATGAGGATACCGTTCAGCTAAAGGTGGTCTATGGCGGTACGCTTTCTTCCAACAAAGGAGTCAATCTGCCCAATACCAATATCAGCCTTCCTTCACTCACCCCAAAAGATGAGGTAGATCTCGAATTTATCCTCAATCAGCCTTCCATCAACTGGATTGCCCTTTCCTTTGTCCGTTCTGCCCGAGATATTAAGGACTTACGCAAACGGGTAGAAGCAAAAGGGCATAGCGCCAAGCTAATGTCTAAGATCGAAAAACCCGAAGCCATTGAGCGCATTGATAAGATCATTAAGGCTTCCAATGGTATTATGGTTGCTCGTGGAGATTTGGGGATCGAAATGCCCCTGGAAAAGCTGCCATTGCTGCAAAAGCAGATCATCAACAAATGTATTCAAAGGGCTCGTCCAGTTATCGTTGCTACTCATATGATGGATAGCATGATCAAACAACCTATCCCCACTCGCGCAGAAATTACGGACGTTGCCAATGCCGTATTAGATGGTGCCGACGCCGTAATGCTTAGTGGAGAAACCTCCGTTGGTGCTCATCCAGTAAAGGTGGTGGAGGCCATGAATAGGATTATTGAAGAGGCCGAACGCCACTACTCTATCAAGAATCGCCGACCCATTCCCTCCAAAAAGTCCCGAACTTTTTACTCTGACGCGGTCTGCTTTAATGCAGCCCGAACAGCAGAGGAAATTGGTGCCAAAGCCATTATCGGAATGACAAGTTCAGGATATACCGCCTTTAAGGTATCCAGCTATCGACCAAAGCCAGAGATTTATATGTTTTCTGACAAAATGCATATGCTCGCTACGCTTAATTTGGTTTGGGGTGTTCGCTGTTTCTATTATGACAAATTCACCACTACGGATGAAACCATCCGCGATGTCACAGAATTTCTGAAAAACAATGGCTATGTGGTTCCAGGTGATGTAGTAGCCAATACAGGCAGTATGCCCTTGCATCGTCGCCACCGCACCAATATGCTCAAAATCACCCTAATAGAGTAGTGAGGGCCCCTTTTAAAATTGATGGAATAATTGAGTAAAAGGGAGTAACTATACCCGTCTGACACAAGCAGGTATTTTGGGTTAATTCCATGCTTTCCATAATGTCTTTTTCAGTCACTAAAAGCAATTATTTTATATTTGCTACCAATACGGTACATTCCTTGACATAGAAAGCCTAAGTAATTTAACCCATACACTCATCAAGACGGTGTTGCAAGCATGATTAAACTCCCGACTGCATTATGAAAATTATCATCCCAATGGCCGGAAGAGGCTCTCGTCTTCGGCCACACACCCTTACTGTTCCCAAACCCCTCATCCCCATTTCCGGCAAACCCATTGTCCAACGTATTGTAGAAGATTTGGCCACAGGCTATGGTAAGCCTATTGAAGAAATCGCCTTTATCATTGGCGACTTTGGAGAGGCGGTGGAGCAGCAGCTTTTGCAAATTGCCCAGCAAATGGGGGCAAAAGGCAGTATCTACTATCAAGATCAACCTATGGGTCCAGCTCATGCGATCGCCTGTGCTGACAAAAGCCTAGAAGGACCTTGTATGGTCGCTTTTGCAGATACTTTATTCAATGCTGATTTTAACTTTGATACAGCAGCCGATGGGATTATCTGGGTACAAAAAGTAACAGATCCTTCTTCTTTTGGCGTCGTTAAGACAGACGAGAAAGGTATTATCCACGAATTTGTAGAAAAATCACCTGTTTTTGTCTCTGATCTGGCTATCGTAGGCTTGTACTATATCAAACAAGGCGAACAATTGCGCGATCAGATTCATTACAATATTGAAAATGACATCAAGGACAAGGGGGAATTTCAGATTACTACGGCCTTGGAAATGCTGAAAGATAAAGGCGTCCGTTTTGAGGCCGCCAATATTGAAGAATGGCTAGACTGTGGTAATAAAGACAATGTGCTGAGCACAAATAAGCGGATTTTAGCGCTTAAGCACAACGAAAAGTTGATAGCAGACAGCGCTGTTTTAGAAAACGCCATCGTTATTCCACCCTGTTATATTGGTGACAATAGTCTGATCCGAAACTCTGTGATCGGCCCTTATGTATCTGTTGGAAACAATTCTACGATCGACAGTGCCGTTATTGTAAATAGTATCATCCAGGACGACAGCAGGGTTGAATCAGCCAATCTTCAACAGTCTATGATTGGCAATCGGGTGGAATATACGGGAAAAAGTGTAGAAGTTAGTCTGGGTGATTACTCAAAGCAAGTGTAGAAACACCTTTTCTTCAGGCATTCAACTTGCGCAAAAAAGAAAGACATGCAGCAATCGATTCAAAAAGGCATTTTCGCAATGATTTTTCTGCTTCTCTTCGGGCAGGCCATCGCTCAGGTAGGTACCCGAGTAAGCGAAGATGAGGTCAATACGCAGAAGGTCTTTATCGATGCCAATCGAGAAAAGATACTAGGCAATTACGAAAATGCTGCTTATCTCTACAAAGAGGTCATCAAAAGAGATAAGAAAAATCATGCTGCCGCCTATGAGTTGGCCCGTATCTACGATGTACTCGATAAAGACAGCAAAGCCCTGAATTCCATCAAAATGGCCATTAGTCTAGAACCAGATAACATTTGGTACCAAATGTTTCTGGCTGATGTTTATGACAAAATGGGTAAGGATAAATCAGCGGCCAAAATCTATGAAGAACTCTCCGATAAAGATCCCAATAACAGATATTACTATGCCAAGTGGGCCTTTTACCTGGTCAAAGCAAAAGATGCCAGCAAAGCCATCAAAGTATACGACATAATGGAAAAGCGCTTGGGAATCAACGTGGATGTCATCCGAAAAAAACAGACCCTTTATGTAGGCATGGGCAATAATAAGAAGGCAGCGGAAGAACTAAAACGCCTTATCAAAGCTTTTCCCAGCAATTTGGAATATCGCCATGACCTGGCCGGTTTCTACCGACAAATTGGAGAGGATGCCAAGGCCAAAAAGACTTATGAAGACATCCTTGCCATCAATCCCGAAGACGGAAAAGCCAATATGGCCCTGGTGGGCGCTAACCAAAAACAAGGAGCCGATCTTGGTTACTTGCAATCTCTACAGCCGATATTTGAAAAAGAGGAATTGAATATCGATGTAAAGATCAAGGAACTCATTCCCTTTATTCACAAGGTCGCAGATAGTGGTGATAAGGCACTGGCTAGCGCGGGTATCGAGCTGGCGGAAATTCTACAAAGGGTACATCCAAAAGAAGCCAAAGCTTATTCTGCTTTTGGAGATTTGCTCTATTATGCCGGTCAAAAGGAAGCGGCTCTGGAAAAATACCAGAAAGCCGTTGAGCTAAACAATACGGTATTTACCATCTGGGAACAGATGATGTACATTCATGCGGAACTGGGGGATATGGAGGCCCTGCTCGAAACGACAGAGGCCAGCCTGGATGTTTTTCCCAATCAATCCAAAGCCTATTATTTCAATGGTATTGCCCAACAGGAACTCAATCAACCTGCTGCTGCTGTATCTTCTTATCAGCAAGCCCTATTGATGTCTAGAAAGAATCCGCTCCTGCAAAGCGATCTGTACAAAAGACTTGGAGTCACCTATGCCCTGATTAAAAAATACGAACGCTCCGATGAAGCTTTTGACAAAGCCCTGGAGCTCAATGCCGATGACTACATCGCCCTGAACAACTACAGCTACCAGTTGGCACAGCGGAGTGAGAAATTGGAGAAGGCCCTTAAGATGATCGACAAGGCCAATCAGCTACAACCCAATAATGCGCAGTTTCAGGACACCTATGGCTGGGTCTTTTACAAGTTAAGGGATTACAAAAAGGCGAAGGAGTGGTTGGCCAAGGCATTGGAAGGTCAAAATCCGCCTTCAGCTAGTGTACTTGAGCACTATGGTGATGTTCTATTCCAACTCGATGATATTGAACAGGCTTTAGAATATTGGCAAAAGGCCAAGGAGCGAGGTGGGAATTCTGAAAAATTGGATAAAAAGATTGCAGATAAACAATTGTACGAATAAGGGCCAAGAGGGGGCCCATGCTTATAAACCCTTGTATAAGTACCTAATCAATACAGCCACATCAATGAATTATTGGAGTCGTTTAATCCACCTCTTAGCTTGTTCTTTCTTGCTGCTTTCTTTATTGGCCTCCTGTAAAAGCAGTAAAAATGCCGCTGGAGAAAAAATATTGAGAAAAAAAACCAGCCGCTTTTTACTCAAAAGACTCGACCAGCAAAAAGTAGATATGGAGTGGCTGAGTGCCAAGACGCGCATTAGTTTTGAAGACGAAAGTCAGTCGCTGAGAGCTTCGGCGACGATTCGCTTGCGGAAGGATAGCCTAATCTGGATGAATGTCAAAAAATTGAGTATCGAGTTGGCCAGGGTAAAAATCACCCCTGACTCTGTCTATATCATCAATCGATTAACGAAAGAGTACATCATCGAGTCCATAGACTTTGTCGCCCGACAATTTCAACTACCCGCCAGCTTTGAAGCCTTGCAAAATACCCTTTTAGGCAATCCCCCACTAACAGCCTCTGATCAGTACGAAGTAGTCACAACAAAGAACCAATACCAGCTCAAAAGCGACTATGGAAATTTGCAACAGCAATTGTATTTAGGGCCTGACCCCTACCCTTTGGAGGCGATTGGTTTTGAAGAACCTCAACGAGAACAATCGCTCAAAATGATCCTTTCGGACTACCGACCAGTCGAAGGAAAGCAAAATTTCTCCTATCTTCGTAACTTTGAAGTCAACAGCCCGGAAACGGGAGGTATGGCTGCCGAAATTAAATTTATAAAAACAGAAATTAATAAGCCCAAGTCCCTTCGCTTTGAAATTCCTTCCCATTATACCCGCATGCAGTAAGCCCTTCCTAGTCCTCCTAGTTTTACTATGCGGATTCTCTCATGCATTTGGCCAAAAGCGGAAAAACCTGGAAAGCAAAAGACAAGCCCTCATCAATGAAATTCGGCTAACCACCCAACTGCTCAATGAGACAACCCGCAGTCGATCTGCTACTTTGGATCGCTATATGGCCCTTCGAAATCAAGTGGCTAAGCGAGAGGAGCTCATAGCAACCTTGCAGGAGGAGATGGCCTATGTCGATAGCAATATGGTTCGAACAAGCCAGGTAATCGAATCCCTACAAACGGATATCCAACAATTGGAAAAAGAATATGGCTTATTGGCCAGAGAAGCCTTTCGGCAAAAAATGACCAAAGCCCAACTCTGGTTTTTATTCTCTGCCCAAAGCTTCAATCAAGCCTATCAGCGCTGGAAATATCTTCGTCAATACGATAAATACCGAAAAAATCAGGCTCGTCTTATCCTGGATACTCAGTCAGAGCTCAGCGATAAATTGCGCAGCTTACAGATCAATAAAGAAGAAAAAGAGGAATTACTGGGTTCTGAGCAAGATCAAAAGGGCATATTGGAATATGAGTTACAGGTAAAGGGGG
>JBCBDH010000015.1:0-22983 GCA_038529855.1 Bacteroidota bacterium
TCAAATCGCCAAACGCGATCCAGTTAAAGATTATGCTGATCTGTTTTTTGGACACCCAGAACAATTCTTGTTTTACCTCAAACAGGGGGACTTAGCCTATTCCTCTTATGATCGAGGTGCCTTGTACAGCAATATTTTCTTACAAACCCTGACCGAAAAAATAAATAATCAAAGCTTCTCATCAACACTTGCATTTCTCAATACACTGGATAAAAGATACGAAGCATTTTTGACGGAAGTTATTCAACGAAAAGCCCCACCCTCCTACTCCATAAAAGCAGAAAAAAATACAGGATTTGTAACAAGAATCGTCCAGTATCTATTTGAAGGAAGAGAAGTAAAAAGAATAAAAAAACAGTATAAACAAAGCTTGGAGTCCAATTCATTAGAGTCATTAGGTAGTGTTCTGCCCTCTGCCAGTGGATCTGGTAAGGAATCTCAGACATTTGTTAGCTATATGAAAGATCGACCAACGGCCTACTATATGACCTTGGGGATATTCAGGGAATATACTGCTGAATCCAGAGCAGATAGTGCCTTTGTTGGAGAGTGCTATTGTACAGCAAGTGAAGTGATGAATCAAGGCTTAAATACGGATAAGGAATTCCAATTATTACGAAAAATATCCAAATACAATGAAGCCAATGGCGACCCTCTGGGCATGGAATCTACTGGTGGACGAATAAAGTGGTTAAAAGAAAAATGTAAGACCTATCAAAAGTATCTCGCAGAAGAGCGAATAACGATTAATAGAGGACAAAAAATGCTACAAGAACGCAGAGGTCAGGCAGAAGAAAGAATAGATACCTTACAACAAAACCGAGTGGCCTTATTAGACTCTATTGATCATCTAGAAACGGCGATCAATGAATATCGAAAAACAGTGATTCAAACAAAAACAGATTGGGCAGGGGAACAAAAAGAAATCACCTACACCATCAATAATTTACTCCTATCCTACGATGAAGAATGCCTAAAGCAAACCATTCTAAAACTGATGAATGATACCGCTCTAGAGGAGGATTGCGAAAAGGTATTTGCTCAACATATCCGTATGCAATTCAAGCCCAATGACGGACGCAATGTACATGCCTTTAGACAAGCGGCCATTACTGGATATATGCTAGGGCAACACTGCTCAGATGATATTCAAAAAACCACCAGACAGTATCTTCAGCCTTTAATCGAAGCCATCAATCGAGTCCCTGAAAGCTATAGAAATAAATTAAAAGTTGGCGTACAAGTAACGGGCTATGCAGATTCCAAGCCCTGTTATAATTGTAGAATCAAAGGTACACACACTAGAAGCTATACCTATCGAAATAATAATGACGAACAAAAGATATTTACGACCGTAAGTGGTAGAACACAGCGAATCAATAATGAGCAGTTGGCTTTCACCAGAGCCTTATGCAGTCAAAATGAGATTGAACAATTGCTCAATGAGTTTGGTATCATTGACATCAAATATGAATTTATCGCCCAAGTTCACAATACTTCTTCTCCTCTATTAAGAGGAGTTAGCCTGGCCTTTGAGCTAGAAAACCAGTTCCTGTATTATAAGGACAGCGTTGAGGGTTTGGAAGCGGAGCAGCAAGAACTTAGTTATGCCCTTGAACAACAAGAGCAACAAGTCAAGCAGTTGGAATTTCAAATACTCCAAATGGAAAATCTGCTGGAAGCTATCGAAAAAAGGATTAATGTAGTCAATAGACAACTATTCGTAATTGACCAAGAGATGCTGGCGATGACCTATAGCGGTTTACAGGATAATTTGGTAAGTATTCTAATAGCTAGAGGCTACACCAGACAAGAAGCACAAGCCTTTCTCGAACTTTAAGTCTTCTAGTCCTCCCCTATTTTCTCGCCATAACGATTGATATAAAAATAGGGACCATCTTTTTCTTCCTGTACCAAAACCCTTGCATTTCCACTATACGTCTTTGAGGTCCAAATGTATTTGATCGGAACCGTAAGATTTCCGTCGAGATCAATAAACCCATAGAGGCCACCTCTCTTTACCCTCGCCATCTTTTCTCTGAAGCGGCCAATCTCATCGTATCGCTCCTTGCTCAATTTTTTCTTTTCGTTAAACAACTCCCGCTTTCGATTTCGCGTGGCAATAAAAAAATGCTTGTGTGCTTCGCTATTATGCTTCACATGATTATAGGCTATAGGAACAATTTTTTTCCCCTCCAAATCAAGAACACCCCACAGACCACCCTTTTTAACCTTAAAAAAGTTCCAACCTACTGAAGTGATCGAATCGTACTTAGACTGTAAAATGGTTTTGCCATCTAATAATCGTATCACCCCATATTTATGGCTATCTGTCTTCCACTTTTTGCGCTCCTGCTTCTTTACCAGAACATAGTCTATTGTTATTTCCTGTATACTTTCATAGACCACCTCAACAACCGTTTGATTATTATCATTGACTAAACCAAACTGTCCCTTACCATTCCCCACCAGATAAAGACCAATATCAAAAGGCCGAACACTATTGTACTGGATAGCCACCAACGGCTCATTCTTTTCATTAATCACCCCATAACGCCCTCCCTTTTTTACCAAAAAATAGCCGTTCACATAAGCAATACTATCGTATTCTACAGGAATGCTGGGCTGTCCTTTATCCGTAAAAATCCCCCATAAGCTATCCCGCTGAACCGCATAATAATTTTCATTGAGCCACAAGACTTCATCCAATCCGTGATTAGGAGAGATAATTGGCAACCTAGGATTCTTGGTGCCAACAACTCTGACCTTTCCCTGCTTGTCTCTCAATTTCAGTGCACGCTCCCCAATTAAGGAAATCTCTTTAAATGCAGTATCTGAAAAGAACACATACCCTCTTTTATTAACGAGTTTGTAATCCTCCCCAATCTTGGCTGATAAATACCAGTCCGTAAGGATGTCAATATCGTGATACCAGAAGACGACTAATTTCCCCTTGTGATTGATCAAACCCTTTCGATTTCCATTGATGACCATATAATAATCGCTATAACCAAAAGGCTTGATGCCATCATAACTGATAGAAATAATGGGATCTCCTTGAAAATCAAACAGACCAAACTTGCCACCGCGCTCTACCAGAATACCAACCTCTAAAAAAGGCTCAAGATTAGTGTGGTCCAAAGGAAGAATGCTTTGACCCAAACTATTGATCAATCCAAATCCACTGGTGTCCTCAACCAAATAAAACTGATCTAAAAAAGGACTGATATGTTTGGCTTCTAAAGGATAGACATCTTCCCCTCGCTCGTCGATAAGACCGTAAAATTTATCGCTTGCCACTATTGATACCCCATTTTTGTAGGGTTCTGCCCTGCGATATCTCATTCCTACGACATACTGATGCTCTTCGTTAATAAATCCATAGCCCACATCTTTGAGATAGACCCTAGCCAAACCATTTTCAAAATTATCCACTTCATCATATACACAGGGAATCTTTAACAAACTATCCTTAGCAAACCCAAATTTGGTGCCTCGCTGTACAATGCTCCAACCATCATAGTCCTTATAAACAATATCCCCAGCTTGTAATGCTTCACTTTTCCATTTTTCAGGAATGACAGCACCTCCAAAAAAAATTGGCCCATTAGGTCGAACCGTCGCAACCAATGAATCGTGCCTGGGTAAGGTGGGAATCAACTCGATGACTACCCTTTGGCGAGCTTGCCTAGCAGCTTGGAGATTAGTGGTCACCGTTTCATTTAGTGAATCCTGAGCTGCCGCTTTTTCCAGCAATGCAATAGCCTCCCCTGTTTTTCCTAAAGTCATCAATACCTTGGCTTTGTTGTTTAAGGCTTTGATATTAGTGGAGTCCAATTGGAGTGCTTTATTGTACTCGTTGACTGCCAAACCTGGTTTCTGTAGAATCATATAACACTCCCCAATAGCTAGCGCTTGCATAATAGCATGTTTGCTACCTTTGGTCTTGAGCATCCGACGAAACTCTTGAATAGCAACCAAGTACCTCTCTTCCTCAAAAGCCTTAATCCCCAAGGCCCAATAAACAATGTTTTCGGCACTTGTCGTCAATTGGCCTTCTGATAGCACTGTCAGGGTTTTAATCGTCACCGCGTTAGACCTATTTTCTCTATCGAGAATCAAATTTTCATGATGCAGATTACGAGCAAAATACTTGATGTGTATAGAAACTGTTCCATTTGGTAATAATTCATAGTTTCCATAAATGTTGAGGTCAGAATCAATAATTTCACTTACCTGTCGCAAGTCTAGATCCTCAGCTTGTTTGGTCTGTGTAGGGCCAGTTCGATTTCGATAAATGATACACTCAATATGCAGCGTAGTATCCAACATGATGTCTTTAAACCGACCATCAATAAGCTCTTCTGGTGGACGTTTGGTCGTATCTATTCGATTAGGATGAAATTCCCAAACAGCAATGTGATAAGCCAAAGAATCTACAAAAGACTGCTCCTTCACAACAGGTTCCAAATCCTCCTCCTCGCCATGCTGAAAAATAAGATGATGAGCAAAACACAATAACAAAATACTCATCAACCCTATTACCACAATCAAAGGAGCATACTTCCATAAAGCACTACCAGGAGCTTCCTTTTCTTCCAAAACGACTTGGTCCTCTCCTTTGACCAACTGCCCAATTTGCCTCGCTACATCAACACAACGACTATCGTAAAACTGGTCGTTTTCCATAATTGGCCCCTCATCCGATTTCAGAACAGGTATACTAGCTAGCCAAGTTGCTCCCCATAAACAAGGGCGCCATAAGACTGGAATAATCCGTTTGCCTGTATCCCTTACGGCTTCCAAATCTCCCATCAACTTATTGTCTGCAAGCAAACCACTAGATAATAAGAGAATGACAAAGTCGGCCTCCTCCAACCACGATTTTTCCTCCTCTTGAGTGATCGATCCAGCCATAGCAGTGCCAGATACTCTTGCCTCAATTTGGAGAGTAGATAATTGATTACTAAACTCATTTATAGCCGCGCTGTCATCTTGATGACAGGCAACATACACCTTAGTCATCTCTTTTCGCTTTACGCAACTAACCCAATCTATTTTCAATAAGTTGAGGTAGGCTAACCTTATAGAATACCTAATCGCTACAACTGTGTTACCGAACTCCAGGTCCCTTCATCAAAACAGACCTGGAATATACAAGATAATGTTATCGTAGTTATTTTTAAAATAATTTATTCAGAAATGCGTTCTGACGACTTTAATGCAAATTGTTTTCAGTAAAGCGTTACACTACAATCAAAAAAGCGGTCTGCTCTCACAGACCGCCTCCCCAAAGTGCTAAGAAAAATAACCTTGATTGTTTACTTACCCTCAACTACTGAATAATCACTCGATGCACCGTCCGAATGCCAAGTGTCTCCGTCTCAAGCAGATAAAGTCCAGGACTCAGCGCTCCTAAATCAAGCGCATGAACATCGCCCTGGCTCAGCCCCTGAAGCTGAAGTCGCTCCTTGCGCTGCCCATTGAGATCACTCACCGTAATCTGGGCCATAGGCGCATCCGCTTGCAAGCGAATACTCACCTGCCCGCGAGAGATCGTAGGAAAAACATCGACCAGGTCCGTAGCATCCATACTTGTTTTGTCCCCATCGAAAAGGGCGCGATCATTGGCAGTGAGGGGTTTGGGGGTGGCATTGGGATGGCCGATGACGTATAGGAGAGCGGAAGTAGAAAATAGGGAGGTGCCATCTTCGCAGAGGACTTGGGCCCTGACGGCGATTTCCTTATCCTCGTAAACATTGATCGCAGGGGTGATGTAGGTGTCGCTGGTAGCGCCAGGGATGTCCAGCCATTCAGTGAATTCAGTTTTGAATTGCCATTGGATCTGGGTGCCTTCGTAGTCGTGGAGGGAGAAGACGCTGTATTCGCCAGATTGGATTTGGGCGGGGTCGACTTGGGCGATGCCACCAGTGCAGGGAGAAGGTTCAATGATGAAAATTTCGGTGGTTTCGCAGCCGCGGGCGTCTTTTACCTTGACGGAGTAGATACCTGCGGGGAGGGCTTCCACACAGTACTGTTCACCTTCAGCCAGGACTTCGCCAGTATTGAAATCAAACCATTCGATGTGGTAGGGGGCAAGGCCATTGATGGGGTCGACACAGGCAAAGGCACCTTGGGGGTCAAAATCGAGGTATAGGTCGAGGGCTTGGGGGGCTTCGATTTCGATGTGCTTAAAAATCCAGCAGTTGTTCGCATCAGCGATGAGGACGTAGTAGAGACCAGCGGGGATGTTATGGGCACAGATTTCTTCGCCTGGTAGGACGATGGTGGCGGGGTCCGTATTCCAATCGTTGCTGAGGTGGAGACCGTCTGCGCTGGCCGTGCTGGCGGTGAAGACTGGGGTGGGAGGTATGGGGAGGGGATTGGGTGCAGTGAATACCCACAGGCGATAAGGTTCGCTGCCGCCTTGGATGAGTAAACAACCGTTGGCCCCTTCATCGCAAGTGGCTTGCGTGAGAATAAATTCTGCCTCTAATGGCGCTGGCTGACGAATCGTAAAGCTGGCAGTAGTCTTACAGCCCTTGGCATCCATTACCTGTACTTGATAAGTACTGGCTGGTAGATCAAATAATCGTTCTCCCATTTCTCCCGCGGCATTGGTCCAAAAGATTTCATAAGGCGCTTGGCCTCCTTCAATCTGCAAGTCAATCGCCCCATCTTCTCCACCAAAACAAGTCACGGCAAGCGCTGCTCCACTTATTTGTAAACCATCAACTTCAGGAATCTCTACGCGAAGGAAAGTCCAGCAGCGATTCGCATCCGCAACCAATACGTAGTAAACACCCACAGGGATAGCGTTCGCACAGCGCTTAAATTCACCAGTGGTTGGGTCGGGCTCAAAAAGAACGGCATCTGTAGCCGTCATTCCTGGCACTTCAGCCACGCCATTTGGATTGAAGGTAGGCGCAAAATCTGTATTCGTCGTATCTGGACAAGTAAACACCCACAATTGATAAGGCATTGTTCCACCATACACATACAAACAGCCATCTACTCCATCTTCACAGCTTTCGCTCGTTATTTCAAATTGGGCTTCCAGTGGTTCTGGTTCGCGAATCGTAAAAACCTGACTTGCAGAACATTGATGGGCATCGTAAACCTTAACCGTGTAAGTACCCGCTGGCAAATCTTCCAAACGCTCTCCTGTCATTCCCGATTCCTCTTCCCAGTAAATGAAATAAGGAGGCTGACCACCAGCAATTCCCAATTCAATCGCTCCATCTTCGCCACCAAAACAAGTCACTGCTTGAGTTCCCCCTTCTAAATGCAAGCCACCTAATTCAGGAATCGTCACCTGTGTAAAGGTCCAACAGCGATTGGCATCCACCACAAATACATAATACACCCCAGCAGGAATACCATTCGCACAACGTTTATAATCTGTATTTGTCGATGTAGGCTCAAAGGGCATCACATCAGTCGCAATCATTCCAGGTACTTCCATATCTCCACTGGCTGTAAAGACAGGTTCAATATCCGTATTGATGGGATTGGGGCAAGTGAAAACCCCTACTTGATAAGGCATCGTTCCTCCATACACATACAAACAGCCATCTACCCCATCCGTACAATCTTCTCGCGTAACTTCAAATGCCGCTTCTAGCTTTTCGGGCTGACCAATCGTCACGACCTTGCTGTCCATACAAGCATTGGCATCTATCACTTTCACTTTGTAAGTACCTGCTGACAGATCAATAAAATTAGCTCCTGTCAAACCATCTTCCTTTTCCCAGTAAATTTCGTAAGGCGCCTGGCCCCCTTCCATCCAGTATTCAATGGCTCCATCATCCCCACCAAAACAAGTTGCATCATAAGCCTCCGCATACAAGGTCACCCCTCCTTCTACTGCTGGTACCTCTACTCGCAGCCAATCCCAACACCAATTAGCATCTACGGTCAGTACATAATAAAACCCTGCAGGAATACCCGTAGCACAGCGCTCTTGATCCGTAGTGACCTCACCCTGCTCAATCGAAAAAGCATCATTCATTTCTAATTCTGGCAATTCTACTGTACCATCATCATGAACAAGAGGGGCTGGAATAGTGGTATTGGCATCTGGGCTGGTAAAAACCCAAAATTTATAGGGCATCGTTCCACCCTGTGTAATTAAACAGGCACTCACCCCATCCCGACAGGTAGCTACTGTTCTGTAAAATTCAGTTGTCAATTTTCTCGGTTGCTCCACTTCAAATGCTAGGCTTGCAAAACACATCTCCTCTAGCGTGTAAATCCTCACTTGGTAAATCCCCGCTTCCAAATCTTTGATATTTTGGGTGGTCGCCATAAAGCCATTTGGCCCTGTCCAGTAAAATAAAAGCGGGATATCAACAGGGATGAATAGATCAATCGCCCCGTCTGCCTCTTCAAAGCAAGTCAAATCCTTGACCTCTGCCTCTACCAATTGATCCCCATGTGGTACCTCAATTGGGAGATGGGCTTCACATTGTTGAGCATCATAAATACTCACTCGGTAACTTCCAGCTTGAAGATCGCGGAAGCAAATCTCCAAACCATCATTTGTCTCTTGTAGTTCACTATTCAATAAGATCGTGTAAGGTGGCTGACCGCCGCGAATGCTCAAACAAACTGCCGCACCGTCACAGCTAAATTCTAAATCGCCCAGATCGAGTTCCAAATCGCATTGGCGACAAGGACCATATTCCCAGCGGCTAATACCGTGGCGATACTGAGCAATGTATTCATTGGGGTAAGTAAGACCGTCACAACCACATACGGGATCGTATACGGTCGGAACGACGGCTTCTAGATCAATCAAATGCTTGTCAAAACATGCTCCTTGGCCATTGAAGGCTTGAGAAATGGCCGTTTGGGCATGGACTGGTAGGCCGCTTAGGGCTAAAAACAAAAAAAGCAGGGGGAGGAGGGTACACTGCTTTTTATCGGTAGGATACTTATGGGACATTAGAAATCGATTTTTGGTGATGCAATAATGAATTATGTCGTTGAATATGTCAGCAATTTCTACCGAAACCTGCCCTTCTTCAAACTAAGAGCGCTTAGAAGGTAGCTTTCCAATGGCCATCTGTCCCATCCTTCTAATAGCTAATCCGCTAAAAACCAATACATTAAATATTTATTCATTTTCTACACCCTTTTCCCATCCTTATCCATACTAAAACCTGCAAAAGTGTATTATATTGATTAACAGCCCATTAAAGCTAACTCAATGTGGCTTAGCTGTCGAATTATCCATTTCCCTTAAAAATGTAGCTTTGCAGAGGCAATTTGGCTAGGCAAAAAAAATTCTTAGTCCTAAAAAATTCTTCATTTTTTTAGCCAAAGCTTAACTTTGCGCGAGCAAAAGGCGATGCTGCCAGAGTCTATGATCGAACGTCTGTTAATCAAGAACTATGCAATCATTGAAAGCCTGGAGATCAATTTCTCCAGTGGCTTGACTATTATCACGGGTGAAACGGGGGCTGGTAAGTCTATTCTGCTTGGTGCGCTGGGTCTAATCATGGGCAATCGGGCGGATACCAAATCGCTTTATCAGCAAGACCTGAAATGCATCATTGAAGGTCATTTTGATGTTTCTAAATACGACCTACAAGATTTTTTTGAGGAAAATGATATTGATTACGATGCGGAAACGGTGGTTCGTCGCGAGCTGACCCCCTCTGGTAAGTCGCGAGCCTTTGTCAATGATACCCCCGTCAATTTAAAGGTCTTACAGCAGTTGAGTGCAGCGCTGATTGATTTGCATCAGCAATTCGATACCCGCGATATTCACAATGTCTCTTTCCAACTTCGAATGATCGACGCGCTGGCAGGTAATCGCGATGACCTGAGCCAATACCAAAAGAGATATAGACAGTACCAAGCGGATAAACGACGCCTGGCCCAATTGATCGAACAAAGCAATCAAGCCAGCCGTGAGGCCGATTTTCTCCAATTCCAACTCAAAGAACTGGCAGAGGCCGAATTGCAGGATGACGAACAGGAGCAAATCGAAGAGGAACAGTCGCTACTCACCAATGCAGAAGATATCAAACGGACCCTTGGTGCGGCCTATCGGGCTTTAAATGAGGAGGAGCAATCCATCGTCAGTCAAATGGAAGCCATCGCACAGGCTTTGAACAGCATCAAAGCCCATCATCCAGAAGTCAGCCAATTGTATGATCGCTACCAGGGCTTGCTGTTGGAAATTCAGGATGTAGCAGGCGATTGTGAAAAGATTGCAGAAGATACAGAATACGATGCCGAGCGCATCTTGGAAATACAATCCCGCCTCGACCTGATCTACAAATTGCAAAGCAAACACCAATTGCAAACAGTAGGGGAATTGCTCGAATTACAAGCCAGTCTGGAAGATCAACTCAAAGCTTTTGGCGATTTGTCGGGCGAGATTAGTCGTTTGGAGCAGGGATTGGAAAAGCACGAAAAGCAATTGCACAAAATGGGAGCGCGTTTGTCCAAAGCGCGGAAAAGTGTGGTCGGAAAATTTGAAAAACGCGTCCATGAGCTATTGGCCCAATTGTCGATGGAACACGCACGTTTAAAGGTCGATATTCACCCATTAGAACAACCAGGTCCTACGGGTACAGATGAAGTCGAATTTTTATTCGCCCCCAATAAAGGCAGCCGATTCCAAAGCATTAAGGAGGTAGCTTCTGGTGGTGAATTGTCGCGACTCACCCTTTGTACCAAATCCCTGGTGGCCAGCGCCATTCCCCTTCCCACTTTGATCTTTGACGAAATCGATACGGGTATCTCTGGCGATGTCGCAATGAAAATGGGTAATATCCTACAACATCTTTCCGACAAACACCAGGTCGTTTCGATTACCCATAGTCCACAGATAGCCGTCAAGGCAGACACCCATTACTTTGTCTATAAAAAGGTAAAGGACGATCGGACTGTGACGCGGGTTCGCCCCCTACAATCAGAAGAACGCATTCGGGCCGTAGCCACCATGCTGAGCGGAAATCCACCAACGGAATCCGCCATTGAAAATGCACGAGAGCTGCTACAACAAAAAGCCTGATCATTTCCAATAAACAGATATCCAAACTATCAAAACCTTATGGCCAATAACTTACTAGCGGGAAAAAAAGGCATCATTTTCGGTGCATTAGACGATAAATCCATCGCCTGGAAAATTGCAGAACGCTGTGTCGAAGAAGGGGCCAGCATTACGCTGAGCAATGCTCCTGTCGCCCTCCGTTTTGGCGGTATTCAGAAATTGGGCGAAAAGCTCCATGCAGAAATCATTCCTGCTGATGCCACAAAAATGGAAGACCTAGAAAATGTATTTACCCAGTCCATGGAAATCCTGGGTGGCAAAATGGATTTTGTCCTTCACTCCATTGGCATGTCGCTCAATGTGCGCAAAAAACGCGACTATACGGATGTGAAACACGACTGGATGCTCAAAACTTTTGATATCTCTGCCATCTCCTTTCACAAGATGATGCAGACCATCTACAAGCTGGATGCCATCAACGATTGGGGCTCCATCGTCGCCCTGACCTATATCGCCGCTCAGCGCGTCTTCCCCGATTACAACGAAATGGCCGAATCCAAAGCGCTGCTCGAATCCTTTGCCCGCAGCTTTGGCTACCATTTTGGAACCCATAAAAAAGTGCGTGTCAACACCATCTCCCAATCCCCAACTATGACCACGGCGGGTAGTGGAGTAAAAGGCTTTCAAGAGTTTTTTGGTTATGCCGAAAAAATGTCGCCCCTGGGCAATGCCTCTGCGGAAGCCTGTGCGGACTATACCATTAGCTTATTCTCCGATTTAACGCGAATGGTGACCATGCAAAACCTCTACCACGATGGTGGTTTCTCTTCTATGGGAATGAGCCCAGCCATACTGGATTTATAAGATTTTGTTAAAGATACGGGAACAGGTACGGCGCCCCGCGCTTCGCCTGTTCTAGCAATGATGAGGTACTTGCCCACCATATACCGATTGTTACCAATCATGGTCTTCTTCTTGATGGCGGGTGCCTTATCCGCACAACGGACAACGCTGCCCTCAGGTGTCAATCCACAATCGAGTAATCGCCAAAGCCAAGCTCAAGGCGAGCCTACAGGGCCAGATACACTTGATGTAGCTTACTATTACATGGATAATCCTGGGCAGGAGTATGCCTTTAGGGACACTTTACTGGGCTTGTTTCAGCAATATGATCCCATTCGTCAGCAAAAAGGGGTGGATGATGCACATACGGGCAATCTGGGCTCCCCCATGCGTCCGCTGTTTTATCGAAGTCGTTTTCAAAAAGGGATGGACATTGGTTTTCATCAGTTTGATGGCTATCAACTGCATTATTCCAGACTGCCCTTTTATCGCTTGAAAAAGGCTTTTACCAATGCCTATTATTCCCAGGGACCTACCCAGGAAGATGCTTACTTCAAAATCCAGTTTGGGCGGGATTTTGCCAAAGGGCTTAGTTTTTCTTTGATTTATGACCGCATCAATAATGCTGGGGTTTACAAATCACAGCAGACCAAACACACCGCTCTGGGCATGGGTTTTCGCTATCGCTCCCCTCGCGGCAAATACCAATCTTTCCTCGTTTTTACGTCTAATATCAATCGCCAAATTGACAATGGAGGTATTCAAATTGACGCTCTTACCGATCAAAACTCAGATCAAGAATTTACCATCCCTGTTTTTTTGGAAGATGTGGCACAAACGCGTTATGATGTCCAGGAATATGCCTATACGCAGTACTATAACCTGACGGGTAAACCCGATTCTGTGAGTGAGCAAAGCGAACGCAGGGCCTTTACCATCAAGCATGATTTGAGCTATGCTAGGGGCTTTTACAAATACGCAGATACCAATCCCGCCAGCGATTCTATTTACTATGGCCCATTGCAAGTAGATAGTCGAGGGCTCAGACATTTTTTGTCGAAAAGGGTATTGTCCAATCGCTTTAGTTTACAGACTTCCAAATTGCGAAGCGGAGCGGCTTCTAACATCCGAAATCAAAAGGACCTCCTCGATTTTGGCCTTAGCCACCAAATTCATTTCCTCGAACAAGAGCCACAGGATACCACCATCAATAACCTCTTTATAGATGGACGCTGGAACTTTGCACCCAGTGAGCGTTTGAAAATCCAAACCTATGCCCACCTGGGTTTATTAGATAACCGAGGAGACTATCGAGTTGAAGCAGAATTGTTTTTTGACTTCAAAAAGGCGGGCAGTGTACAGATTGAGGGCTTACACCAGAACTACTCCCCTAGCCTGCTCCAACATCGCACCTATATCTCCAAACGCCGCATGTGGAACAACGATTTCAACCGCCGCTTTGAGACGAGCCTCTCCTTCACCTATCGCCAGCCCCTGACCAAAACCAGTATCAATGCCCAAATCCACCTCCTCGACAATCACATCTATTATGACACCTCTGGCTTTGCTCAACAAGTGGGCGGCATCATCAATGTCTTGCAATTAGGTGTTGGTCAGGAAATCCACTGGCGAGCCTTTCACTTGGAAAGCTGGGCGGGTCTACAACAAATTTCTGGTAGTATCCTCCGTTTCCCCAGCATTTATACCAAACACAGTTTTTACCTCGAAGGCAAACTCTTCAGGCAAGTTCTTCGCACCCGCCTGGGTGTCGATTTTCGTTGGAGTAGCGCCTATCGTGGCGTCACCTATCAGCCCTTAATCGGACAATTCCACTTGGACGATTCTCAGGACGTAGGCGGCTACCCCGCACTGGATCTTTTTATCTCTTTCAAAGTCAGCTACTTCCGCGCCTTTGTCAAATCAGAGAACATCATAGAAATATTTAATCCAGGTTTTTATTATCAGGTGGCAGGCTATCCGCAGCCGTTTAATGCTTTGCGGTTTGGGATTTCCTGGGTGTTTATTGATTAAAATATCTCGTGTTGGACGAAGTCCAATACCCTAAGCCACTTCAGCAGACTCCATTTGACAACCCATGCAAGCAATTTACCCATGCGCGGATGGCTACAAGCCCATCCGTCTCTCCTATAAACAACTAGAACTACTTACTAAAAAGCTTCTATCCCATTCACAGTAGTATATTTAAAACTGAGTTTTTTATCTGGGTGGATATATTTAAAAGCAGATTGGACCATTAAAGTCGCCTCGTGAAAGCCACAAAGGATGAGTTTGAGCTTGCCAGGATAGGTATTGATATCACCAATGGCGTAAATACCAGGGACATTGGTGCTGTAATCGTAAGTATCTACTTCAATAGCATTTTTGGTGATGGTCAAACCCCAATCAGCAATAGGGCCAAGTTTTGGGGAGAGGCCGAAAAGTGGGACAAAATGATCAGTAGCTTTGGAAAATTCGCCGCGCTCCTTTTGGCGGATGAGCACATCGGTCAATTTACCATTACCATTCAGCCCTACAGCTTGGGCATTTTTAACTAATTCAATACGCCCCTCTTTGGCGAGTGCTTCCACCTTTTCTACAGAATCCAATGCCCCGCGAAAACGATCACGACGATGGATGAGCATGACCTTATCAGCAACATCAGCCAAAAAGATGGTCCAGTCAAGGGCAGAGTCACCACCCCCCGCTAGGACGACGCGTTTTTTGCGATAGAATTCAGGATCTTTAATTATATATTCAACGCCTTTGTCTTCAAAACGAGTCAAATTGCTGATGGGTGGTTTGCGGGGTTCAAAACAGCCCAGTCCTCCAGCGATGGCGATGACGGGGGCATTGATCTGAGTACCTTTACTGGTGGTCAGTAAAAAGCTATCGTCTTCCAATTTTTCAATTTGCTCCGCTCTTTCGCCCAAGGTAAAACCAGGTTGGAAAGGAGCGATTTGTTCCATTAGGTTATCGACCAGTTTACCAGCTAATATGGAAGGCAGACCAGGAATATCATAAATGGGTTTCTTAGGATAAATTTCAGCACACTGGCCACCAGGCTGTGGTAAGGAGTCAACCAAATGGCAACGTAGCTTGAGTAAGCCAGCCTCGAACACCGTAAATAAGCCACAAGGGCCAGCTCCTACGATTAGTATATCAGTCTTTATCATGATTAAATTTTTAACAGTTATTGAAATTAGTGTTTTGTTGTTTAGACCGCTGCGCTGCGAGAGGAGAGATCGTGGCCTAAAGGCCACTGCGAGACCGCTGCGCTGTGAGAAGGTCTTCCTTAAAGGATAGTTGAGAACACTTAAAAATAAAATCAAACAAAGTTTGATTTTATGTCTGCCTCTAAAAGTCTAGAGGTCTCGCTTCTCTCCGTTCCGCGAAGCGGAACAGTCTCGCAGTCGCCACGACAGTGCGACGCTCTCGCTTCTATTTTCGATTAAAGTAATTGGGATGCAATCCACACTCCGTTTTTTCCTTGCCCTTCCATCGACCATCACGCCCTTCGCCTTTGACCGTACAATGTGTACAACCAACGGAACCATAGCCTTCCGCTTCCAATGGATGGCGAGGCAATTTGTAATAGGACAAATGATATAAAAATTCGCCTTCGTCGATATCAATCAGGGGATGAAATTTAATGATATCACCTTGTTGCTCAAAGACGCGAAGTCGAGAGCGGAAATCGGTTTGGTAAGACATCAAGCCTGATATCCATATCTTATGCTGAGCTACAATTGGATTGAGGGGAACAATTTTGTTGATGCTACAACACATTTTGGGATGATCCTCCCACCAGGCTCCTTCCCTGGTTAGGGCATGTTCCTCTTTTTGAGGATGTACCTCTATAATATTGAGGTCTAGGAGGTTTTGTACCTGTGTTTTGTAAGCGATGGTTTCTGGAAAATTATAACCAGTGTCAATAAAATGAACAGCTTGTGTGGGTCGGATTTGATGGAGCAAATGCAAAAGAAAAATGGATTTGGTACCAAAGGAAGACGTGTATAAAATCTCTGGTTCTTTATAGAAATCATACAATCGCTCCAATCGCTCCTTGAACGACAGGGGCGTGAAAAGTGCATTTAGTTCCTCAATGCTATACGAGACCTCAAGCCCTCTGAAATTGTATTTGCGCTTAATGTGCTTTGTCATTGTTGTTCCTAGTTTTTATAAATCGAGTCTTTGCCAGGCCTGCTACTGAGGCCCTAATAATTATCAGCTTGATCAATGGGTGCCTTCTCCTCTTCCAAAAGGGAAGCCGTAATCGCATTGAGCTGTTCGACTTTGGCTCTAAAATCTCCAGTGAGGCGATCGCGAATGTCCTTGAGGTTGTGTAGCAAATCCTCTACATCATCGGGCAAGGTGGCTTCGAGTAATTGGCGGAAGCGCTTGGCAAAAGTAGGTGACTGCCCATTGGTTGAAATCGCCACTTTTAAAGGGCCGCGTGTGACGATAGATCCCAAATAAAAATCACAAAGCGCAGGGGTGTCAGCGACATTGACCAATTTGCCAGCGGCTTTACTTACCTGTTGGATTTCTTCATTGAGTTCGCGCACATTAGTAGCCGCAATGACCAAATCATGGCCTTCTACATCGCTGGCCTCAAAAGGTCGTTGGATAATTTGCACTCGATGCTCGCGGTTTTTTAATAATTCCTGTACTTCATCTGATACCCAAGTGGCGACCACTGTGATATTGGCATCTGGGCTACTCTTTAGGATAAAGGATAATTTTTCATACCCCACTTCTCCCGCTCCCACAATCAATAATTGCAATTGATGCAGTTTTAAGAAGATGGGATAAAGTGGATTTCTCTGCTGATTCATAAGGATTGATTTTAGGGATTAAGCTCTTTTTTGTTCTTGTTGACTTGCATAGGCATAGCATAAGGAGGGATGTAGATTCACCACCTCTCCAATGACAATAATGGCGGGTGTCCCCATTTCTTTCGCACGAACTTCGTCAACAATGGTATCAATCGTCCCCAAAGCCACTTTTTGATTAGGACGCGAACCATTCTGAATGACCATTACTGGCACCTCGCTCCTCCCTCGCTCCGCAAATAAGTCGCTGATCTCTGGCAGTTTTCTCATACCCATTAGAATGACGGCCGTAGCGCTAGACTGTGCCGCTAAATGAACATCCTTGCTCAACTGCCCACTCCGCGTCGTTCCCGTCATCACCCAAAAACTTTCGTTGATCCCACGACGCGTCAATGGAACCTGCTCTAATTCAGACAAGGCAATACTGCTCGAAATACCTGGCACCACCTCAATATCAATATCAAAAGCACGGACATATTCCAATTCTTCATGCCCTCGCCCAAAGACAAAGGGATCGCCTCCCTTCAGTCGTACAACATGCCCATACTCAAAGGCATAGCGTACGATGAGTTGATTGATTTCTTCCTGGCTGTAGCGATGCTTGGCAGCTCTTTTCCCAACATAAATCTTTAGGGCTTGAGCGGGTGCTTCTTCTAAAATTAAGGGATTGACCAGCGCATCATACAAAACGACATCTGCTTTTTGCAGCGCTCTCAAGCCTTTGACGGTCATCAGATCAGGATCACCTGGACCAGCTCCTACAAGGCTTACACGAGGTTGAATAGTGGTGTTCATAAGGACGATTTTTTTGGATTTAGTTTAAGCCTTGTAGTAGGCATTAATAATGGTTTTATCATCATCGCTTCCCCCCAACTGTTGAGCGCGAACCGCGATCACTTGATCGATAAAGGCTTGGGCTTCCGTCAGGTATTTTTGGGCGAAGGATGCAGAGGGTTGATTTTTATTGATCTGTTCGACCAGGCTGCTAAAGCTTTGGTCTAAATCAAATGCTTTGGTTTCTACGTAATGGGTATCAAAATCATTGATGATGCCTTTGTGGGTATTACATTTGACATCTGCACTGAGCAATAAGGCTTTGGCCCCAACGACCATGGCGCTATAAGCATGATAAATGCCATCCGCCCAACCCCCTTTTTGTAGGGCCTCTTGGCTAAAACTTATCTTTTCGCTGGCATCTTTGATGATCGTACCGACAATGTCGAGCGATACCCCCGCACACTCTCCTACTCCAATGGCTTGCTTATAAGTATGCTCCTGGCCCCAATCAAATAAATCGCTACCTTCCAATTCGCTGGTGTCGGCCAGAGGTTTGAGCAGCGCATAGAAATAGCGTTTGCCCTTTTGGCGATAGTAGTCGTTGAAGTATTTGGAGTCCGTTGCTTCGTAATCGTCGAGGAGGAGGCGCAGGGCATCAGGGATGCGTTTGGTAGGCAATTTGATCACGCGTTCAGCGATATTGGGCTGACCATTGGGATCGACCCCACCGCCTAAAACCACTTGCATAGCTGGAATGACCAAAGGCGCCTTTTTGATAGAGCTGCCGTGAAAACCAATTTGTGCGGCCATGTGCTGACCACAGGAATTCATACAGCCACTTATTTTTATTTTGATGTTGGTTTCGCTGAGTAAATGAGGGTATTCCTCGCGAACCACTTCTTCCAGATGCCCTGATAAACCAGTGCTATTGGTTACGGCTAAATTACAAGTATCCGTGCCAGGGCAGGAGGTGATATCTGCCAGGCTGTCGAAACCAGGTTCAGCTAAGCCAAGGGAATCTAGCTCGTTAAAAATATGTGGTAGCGCTTCTGGGCGAATAAAGCGCAGGAGTAGCCCTTGGTTAACGGTAATTCGAATGTCGTCTGCTGCATAGGCTTTGGCGAGGCGAGCGAAGCGACGGGCAGTTTCTGCTGATAGATTGCCAAGGGGAACGCGAATCTGAGCTGCATAATAGCCTTTTTGTTTTTGCTCAAAGACATTGGTACTCAGCCAAATTTCATAGCGTTGCTCATCAATTGGGGTTTGGGTTGGGGCTTTCTGGTAGGGTGCTGGGTTAGCTGCTGGTACGGCATCGCGATCTATTTTCACATAAGTATGTTTGATAGCGGTGCGTTCCTTTTGCACCAATTCCAGGAAAGCCTCCAATCCCAATTTTTTAATCAAAAACTTCATCCGCGCCTTGAGTCTTTTCTCGCGTTCGCCATAGCGATCAAAAACCCGAATGGCCGCTTCCATGAAAGGAATAATCTGATCTTCTTCGATAAACTCATAAGCGGTTTGCGCTGGTATGGATTGAGCGCCTAGCCCTCCACCAATGACTAGCTTAAAGCCCCTGACTTCGCGGCCCTCCACTTCCTGGATTCTGGGAATAAAACCAAAATCGTGAAAGTAGGTAAATGCAGAATCTTTATCGCTGGAGGAAAAAGCGGGTTTAATTTTTCTACCCATTTCCTGGCAAATGGGATTGCGCAGGAAGTATTCAAAAACGGCTTGTACATAGGGCGATACATCAAATAGTTCGTCGGGGTCGATGCCTGCATTGGCAGAAGCGGTGAGGTTGCGAACGGTATTGCCACAAGCTTCGCGAGCGGTCACGCCCACCTGGGCCAAATCGGTCCAAACAGCTGGTGCATCTGCTAATTTGACATAGTGCATCTGGATATTTTGTCGGGTAGTGAGATGCAGGTTGCCATTGGTATAGCGCTCGGAGACATCCGCCACTCGAATCAATTGCTCGACGGTCAATTTGCCAAAGGGAATTTTAGTTCTAAACATATGCACCCCTAGTTGGCGTTGGCCATATACTCCACGGGTAAGCCGAAAGTGTTTGAAGCGCTCCTCGTCTATCTGGCCTTGTCTGAAAGACGAGATTTTTTGTTGGAGTTCGATGATGTCCTTCGCCGCTAAGTCGTTGACCTGTTTTAGGTTTAAATTGCCGCTCATGTTAACTCGTTTTAAATGGATATAAAAAAGGGAAGCCCCCTTCCAGAATTCGTTTATTTCTGAAAGGGGGCTTCGTACTTTAACAGTCTTATCAATTGACTACCCAGGCTCCACTCCAGAAATGGTATGCTGACAGCAACAGCAGCAGCAGCAGCAACAACACATCATGGCAGTCATGAGGCATTTGGAAGAAGCGCAATATGTAGGATAAGTAGTCAAGGTTAAAATCTATAATTGTTATACTTAAAATGAAAAGTGCCTTTCCGACAACTCCGAAAAGGCACTATGAATATCTTGGATAAATGATTTGCGATACGAGCTCAATAGGTGCTTATCAGAGTGATAAATGGGTACAACAGCAACAACAGCAACAACACATCTGTGTCATCATTTGCTGGTTTATGTTGTTCCTCTTTTTCATCTGATTAATTGTATCTATTGATTTGTTTGATGATACAATATTATTTAGTCTGCCATAAAGATGCAAGCCTGACAAAGATTTTTTAGACATATTGTGAAACACTATATGAGCTTCAACTTTAGAATTACAAAATTAAAGAACGCCTTTAACATTATTCATAAAATTTAAAATTAATAGTAAGCCTTAAATCCATTTTATATTTTATAAATTATTTAAAAAAATTAATGCTCGCCCAATCGGTAATCCTGCGATACATTAGCTTCTTGGAGGGATAATGCCTAAATTTGTCCAGAGGCCGACAACGATTATGCCTCATCAAGCGTTTATACTATTCCAGTAGTTTTCCTCATTAGTGAATCAAAGAAAGCCATGTCTTAGTGTGGCTGAGGTTTTTGGTATGGTTATAGGATTAATAATTAACATACCAGATTGGCTAGTGCATTTTTTAGCCCAAAGATATTTGTACAAAATAGGGGGAACATGAGGTTTGAAGCATTATTTATACTATTGGTTTTTCTAGGCAGTTGTTCTGGTAATTACAATACCAGCCCCTCTTCCAGTTTTCAACCCAATGAGTTTAAACAAAGTCGACAAAAGGTACTAAAGCACAAAGATCAGTGGAAATTCAGGACCTTTATCGACGAATTGGCGAAGGAGCGGGATATGGAGCAGCGCAAGAATATACAGCTGGCTGCCCAGCGATTCTTTCCCGATTCTACCATTCATGAGGATCATCAATTGCAGGGACACCTTATCCCCTACCCAGACTCGCTCAATCTGCTTTTCTACGAATATGCACTCGACGGCGATGGCCCGCTACAATCCAATATGTACTTGGGTACCTTTTCTTCTGAAGGCGACGCACAGGATATCCTCGATATCAAGGAAGTCTCTTATGATGGTAGTATTGCTGTCAATTTGATTGATGGGCAGATACTTGAGGTGGAGTATTACGATTTTTTCAGGAAAGACAATGTCCACAAGGCAGGGATGTATACTGAGCACCAGCTAGATAGCGATGTTCCACGCTGGCAAAATGTAGCCTTGCGCCAGGAGCACGATAAGCAAAACATCGTGGAGTTTTACTATTACGAAAACTATCGAATCGACCAGCAAGGGCGTTTTATCCAGTTGAGTAGAGCGGATAGTGTCAATTTGAGCCGTCAATTTCCACATACCTCCATCCGCGTACTATCTGAAGAGGAATTCCCCGCCTACTCCACCAAAGAGCTGCGTTTGATGATCAATGAAATCTACGCTGCCCACGGCTATATCTTCCGCTCAGAAGAGCAAAAAGCCTACTTCATCAAGAAAGATTGGTACAAAGCGCGTTTTCACAATATCGACCGAAGATTGAGTGATATTGAAAAAATCAATATTAAAAAAATCGCCAAAGCAGAGGCAGATCGCGAAGAATAAGCGCTTATTATTCGGTGCTGCTCGCCTGATCAATGACTTGCCGAACTTCCTTTCTGTAAACCGAAGGACTCTTTCCTGTAATGGCCTTAAACTGCTTGTTGAAGTGGGAAACATTATTAAAGCCACTGTCCAAACACACCTCTGCAATACTCAACTGATCCTCAGATAATTGTTTGCAAGCATAGGCGACGCGAAATTCATTGACAAAGGTGGTAAAGGTCTTTTGCGTCAGCTTTTTAAAGAATCGACAAAAAGCTGGTACCGTCATATTCACCTCCTGTGCAATCGCCTCCAAAGGAATATTGTCTCGAAAATGCTGATCGACATAGGTGTAAATGGCATTGATCCTTTGCTCTCCTTGTGCACTGATTTCTAAACCAAAACCACTGGCATTCAATATCGTGTAGGCATCGGTGGTCGCCATTTCCTGCAAGACTTGGAGTAATTCGATCAAACGACTAAAATGATCCATCTCTACCATATCAATTAGTCGCTGACCAATCTTTTGGCGAAAAGCATCGTCAAAGGACAAACCCAGACGAGCGCGTTCAAATAAATCGCTGATAGCCTGCATCTCGGGTCTTTGCAGGAAATCCTGCCCTAGAAAATCACCTTTTAATTGAATGACCACCTCTGTATGTTTTTCATACAACTCATCCGTAAAGGAGAGATGAGGCAAATTGGGACCCAAAAAAATTAAATCCCCTTGTTCATAATAAGATAAATGATTGCCGATATGGCGTTTACCACTACCAGCAGAAATATAAACGATTTCAAACTCCGGATGAAAGTGCCAAAAAGGCGCCCGACAAGTATTCTCGTCTGTAAACTTTCGTATGGTAAAGGAACTACCAAATACCGGATGAATTTTTTCTAAAGCCGCTTTCATAAAATTTAATTCGGAAAAATATAAACTATATTAACTCACATATAGATAAAATAGCATCATTCTATCAATATAGCACCAAAATAAGCTAAAATTGTAGTAGAGTCAATACCCCCTAGCACTGCATCTTTGTATCGAACTTATTTTAAAATCAACCGATTGTTATTAAAACTAAAAGAAATGAAAGTATCAAAAATCATATCTCAACTCGCACTGATCGCGATGCTTTTTAGCCTCCATCAGATCGCTTTTGCCTATGATGGTCTTCGATTCATTCAAGGGCAGCAAGGACCCGATTTTACCTTACAATATGAGGGAGCCGCCAATCAACAACTCGTCATCCGCATCCTTGATGCTTATGGTCAGCCAGTATTTGACGAAACGATGCAATCAACAGGTCGCGTAGCTAAAAAATACAATTTACGCAATCTGCCAGAGGGGAAGTACACCGTGAAGGTAAGTGATGCTACTCGCACCAGTATTCAACCCATCTATCTATTGGATAATGTTGTACAAATCGACACCAAAGCCATGCGGACGGTTTACAAACCACAGATTAGATTCCATGAGCAACTATTGGACATCAATATGTTGAGCAATGGTGAATGGGTAG
>JBCBDH010000016.1:0-22920 GCA_038529855.1 Bacteroidota bacterium
TAATAGTAGCCAGTAATTGTTTTTGCTTTCTTTTTACCGATTCCATTTCTTCACTTTAGTGAAAGATGATGTGCAACAAAACCAGCGATGCCGCCAAAATAGCCCCCGTCCTCATTATTTCAGGAGAATCGTATTGAATCAAATCTCTCCATTTGCGGAAGCCATTCTTTGAACTCACTAGCATGACAAAAGTCAAAGCAATCAAGATGACCCACATGGCTCGTACAAAATAATTCATATCTGGAAACAGCCAGATGATGAGGAGGTGAAGTGGGATAGTGCTCAAAAAACCGACCAGGGTAGCTTGTCGATTGGGAATCACCATAAATGCCGCCGTACAGATCAATACGACGATGCCACAGTTGATGTAATAGCGGAGTTCGTTTAGGGTGTGGGTAAAGGCCGCATCGGGATTTTCAAACTTGACGTAAAGTAAGATTAGGCCCATGGTCACCCCTGTAACTAAAGTAACCAATATAGTATTTTTTCCCGCCCGAATCACTTGGGCATCGTTTGCCTCTTTATTGATATAGCCTTTATAAATATCAATCGACCAGAGGGTAGCCAATGAGTTGAAGGTCGAATCGACCGTACTCATTAAGGAGGCAAATAAAGCACAAAGGATGATTCCCTTTACCCCCACGGGTAGATAGGTTTTAACCAAATAAGGGAAAGCCATGTCAGGTTCTGCCAAGCCGTTTTCTCCCAGAATGCCATATAGTGCGATTCCTGGTACAACGATTAAAACAGCCATGACATACTTCATCACCCCTCCTACCATCAAACCAATCTGGGCGTGTCGCAAACTTTTAGCCGCCAGGGAGCGCTGCATAATGGTTTGATTAGCACACCAATAATTGATGTTGAGTAAGAACAAACCAAACATATGTATCCAAGGCAATTTGGGATGATCAGCAGGGAGATAGAGGTGCATATGCTCTGGCGTTTTGATGTAGAGCTGATTCCAACCACCTAGGTGATGAATGGCAATGGATAAGACGACAAAACCTCCTGTTAGCAAAATACTGAACTGGATGATATCTGTTTTCACTACTGCATTCAGGCCACCCAAATAAGTGTAGATCGCCGAAAAAATACCTAGGCCAACGACGACTACGCTGATGCGCGTAATGCGATTTTCACTGATAAAACTCAGGTAATCGGCAAAAACCAGATCTGCCGCATAAGCTCCCCAGAATAGAGCAGCACCCAGGGTAATGGTAGAAAAGATGAGCAAATTGGCCAGGCTGTAGAAAAGCCCAACGGTTTTACCCAATCGCTTTTGGATATACTGTGTGACGGTAATGACCCGCTCTTTCAGAAAAAGCGGAACAAAAATAAAGGCCGCCATCAAAATGCCCTGAACGGCATTGATCTCCAAGCTCGCCTGTGCCAAACCATACAAATAGGCCGAGCCCATCATCCCCAAAAACTGATAGCCATTGATATTGGTCGCAATACTCGATAAAGCGATGGAAGGCCAACGCAGATTTCTCGAGCTTAGAAAATACTCTTCTACGGTGGCCTCCTCTTTTACTCGACCAGCGATGGCCACCAAAAAAATAGACAAAAAATAGACGATGACAATACCTAAATCCAGCATGTAGGCGAGTAGTTTTGATTATGAACGAATACCAGCCCCCAAGGGTGTAGGGGGAGAGAATTGAGGTCTTCTACCCTGCACCTCTGGCATGGAAAAGGTCTTTAAATGGGGTAAGACATAATTGGCAAATAGCTTGCATTCGCTAGCATGGGGATAACCGGAAAAGATAAAGGCCCGTATTCCCATATCCATATAGCGCTGAATCTTAGCCAATACTTGATCTGGATTGCCTACTATCGCACCGCCACAACCCGATCTTGCTTTGCCAATACCCGTCCAAAGATAAGGCTCTGCAAAACCATCGTCACTGGCTAACTGTCGCATCTCTGCCTGTCGGGCTACGCCATAAGACTTGGCATCCAAGGCCCTTTCTCGTATTTCTGTTCCTTTTAATTCATCCTGATCAATATACTTCATCAATCGAAAGGCGGCAGCTCTCGCTTCCTCCTCCGTTTCTCTTACAATGACATGCATCCTTAATCCAAAGTCCACCTTTCTGCCATAAGTCGCTGCCTTATCACTCATATTTTGCATCAATTCCTGTAGGCGATTTTCCGTTTCTGGCCACATCAAATACACATCGCAATGCTCTGCACATAAATCAACGGCTGAAGGCGAATAGCCACCAAAGTACAAAAGGGGCCCTCCATTTTGCTGATAGGGTTTTACTGGTTCAGTGGTTTTGAGTTGGATATTGTAAAACTCTCCCTTAAAGTCGATGTAGTCCTGTGTCCAGCCTTGTTTTAGTATTTCGATGACTTCGCGGGAGCGTTGGTATCTGGCGGCAGATTCCAGCTTGGTGCCTGGAAGATCAGAGGAGATAATATTAATAGTGAGTCGTCCTTTCAGAATGTGGTCGAGCGTAGCGATGGCTCTGCCTAGCATGGGAGGGTGTACCTCTCCACAGCGGATGGCAGCCAAGAGGTTGATCTGAGAGGTGAGCGGAGCGATAGCGGAGGCGAAGGTGAGGGTATCCTGGCCCACTTGATAAGAGGAAGGACATAAGATATTGCGATATCCAAGGCGGTCAGCCGTTAGCAGTACATTAGAGGTATTGGACCAATCGCTTTTGTAGCGCATATCGTGGTGGCCTAAAAACTCATCATCGCCATTGCAGAGCGGAGCGAACCAGGCGACTTCTGCTCCTTCAAGATGAGGCGACCGTATGGATATATTTGAACTTGACATCATGCATTATTTTAAGTTTAAGATTTTCGTTTGGCTGATCTAGGCCACTTCTTCTCCAATGGCTGCTTCCCAAAGTCGATACCATTCTTCATGGCTGAGCTTAATATCCAATGCTTGATGGGCGGATTGGATGCGAGTGATCTTGGAACTGCCAATGATGGGAAGGATACCAGAAGGATGTTTGCGTAAAAAGGCCAATAGGATTTGATCGCTGCTGGCCTTATGCGTCTCGCCTAGTTGATCGATGACTGCTTTGATTTTCTGTATTTCAGGAGATGTAGTATCTGTAAAGATACGGCCTCCGCCAAAGGGCGACCAGGCCGTGGGACGGATACCCAATCGCAGACACTGGTCGAGGGTCCCATCTTCAAAAGCGTTGCGATGGAGTAGTGAGATTTCCACTTGATTGGTCAGGAGTGGGAAAAAGCTGTTTAGCGTTTCAAACTGCGAAGGGCTAAAATTGGAGACGCCAAAGGCTTTGACCTTTCCATCATTTTCCAATTGGTGAAAAGCCTCAGCCACTTCGTGTGGGTCCATCAGATAGTCAGGGCGATGGATGAGCATCACATCCAGACAGTCTACCCCCAATTGTTTTAAGGAATTTTCGGCTGACCAGATAATGTGTTCCGCTGTGGCATCATAGGATTTGATATGGTGCTGGGGCCGATTGGGCGTCACTATGCGAATCCCACATTTAGTCGTAATTTGGATTTTAGACTTTAGATCAGGTCTTCTTTTGATTACTTGTCCAAACCGCTCTTCCTCTGTATAGTGACCATAAATATCAGCATGGTCAAAATCTTTAAAACCCAGCTCCAAACAGGCATCTATAAACTTTTCCAGCTCATCTGTGCTCAGATTACTCCCCCAATTTCCTAGTCGCATTGTCCCAATGATAATTGGTGAGAAGGCTATGTCGCTGTTATATTTTTTTGATAGTTGATTCTGCATCAGAATATTATTGTAATTGGTACACAAATGTAAAAAAATAAAACAAAGATGTAAACGTTTACATCTTTGTTTTATTATAGAATGGAGAATCAGGGGACATCAAGGCTGTCGATTGGAGGATTCGCGGATTTTCAGAATAGGTGGAAGCATTTGTTGGGTCCCTGCAATCTGGTGGTCTTCTTTTGAGATTTGATCAAGCAGTAAGGTGGCAGCTATTTTACCAATGTCTTCATTTCTTTGATTGACAGAGGAAAGGCTTGGACTTAGATAAGTACAAAAATTGCTGTCTCCAAACCCAATAATGGCCAGGTCATTGGGTATCTGGATATTGAGTTCTTTGACTACGCGAAGGGCCACTAGTGCTGCGATATCACCATTGGCCAAAATACCGTCTGGTCGAGGATGAGCTTGGAGGATTTGGCGCAGGGATTCTATGCCTTTCTGATGGCCATCGTCAAAGGGGAGGATGGTTTGTTTTCCCTGATAGCCTCCTTCCTTTAAGGCAGTGATAAAGCCTCTTTTCCGCTCTCTAAAGATAAAAACCTCTTCATTTCCTGCTAGATGGACAATGTGTTTGCAGTTTTGGTCAATAAGATGATTGGTGGCTTGATAGGCACCATTATAATTATTGATGACAACGCTGTTGAATTTTCCCAGCTCTACATAGCGGTCAAAGAAAATAACGGGGATATTTTCTTCTTCGAGGGAACGGAGGTGACTCACTTGGCTAGTCTCTTTTGAAATGGAAATGATGATGCCGTCGATCTTGAGTTGTTTTAGATTTTCGATGATTTGTTCTTCCTTTTCAAAAGACTCGTGGCTTTGGCAGATGACGACATTATAGCCTGCTTTGCTCAAGACTTCTTCCATGCTTTTTATAGAAGAAGAAAAAACTTCTCTGTCAATGATGGGGATGACGATACCTATGGAGCTGCTTTTTCCCTTCCTCAATCCTGCGGCAATTTTATTGGGGCGGTAGTTGAGCTTTTTAGCTATGGCTAAAACTTTTTTTCGAGTAGCTGGACGCACTTTATCGCTTTCGTTGAATACCCTGGATATGGTCGCTAGCGAAACTCCCGCGGCTTTCGCCAGGTCTTTCATGTTGGCCATCAATTAAATCATTTACGATCCGTTTATCAGTTCTTATTGATCTTGAATAGCTCCGTATGGTCATTATTTTTGATAAGGAGGATCTGTTTTTCTTGATCTTGTTTGTTGTTTATCATCACTAAATCTCTCACCTCTCCCTTTGTTCGAAAACCACTTTTAGCATAGGGCAGCACTTCAAAATTTCCCTGGCCATCACCCAGCAATACCTGGCCAAAACTTGCATCATTTCTTGGGGTTTCTACCTCAGAGCCATAGAGGTTGCCAGCACAGATAACATCCAGATATCCATCTGCATTGAAGTCTTCAATAGCAAAGGCATTGATGGAAGAGATTTGGGTTTCAATCGCTAAGGGGCGCTTTTCAAAAAATTGGTTCTCTTTATTTTCGAAGTAGTAATGTACAAAATTATTTGCTTCAAAATGCGTAGCGGAAGCCAGGGCACTTGCTCCAAAAACATCTTTCATCGTCGCTTTTCCAAAGGCCGTGTAGGATTTGAATTTTTCTTTGATAAAAGGCATTTGATTGGAAGAACACTCCCTTCCTCTAAGCGGTACGAGTTGGTCTTCTTCATAATAGCTCAGTACGATATCCTGTGTGCCGTTTTGGTCAAAGTCCTTGGCAAAAATCTCAAAGGCTTGCTCCTTACTGGCTTTGTATTTATAATTCAGCCCCAAATTTCCAGCGATCAAATCGCGGTCGCCATCTCCATCAAAATCAGCAGCGGCAATGGAATACCACCAGCCTTTTTCCTCGCCCAACTTAAAAGCTGCACTCTGATCAATCAATTTTAAGTCGCTGTTGATCAATATTTTAGGGCTCATCCATTCTCCTACAGTGATCAAGTCCATTTGCTCATCCCCATTGATGTCTTCCCAAATCGCATCAGTGACCATGCCGTAATCTTTTAAGAAAGGGGCGACTTCTGCTGTTGCATCTTCTAGCTGTAGCTTTCCCCCCTCGCTGTTATTTTTTAGTATAAAACTATTACAGGGATGCGGATAATTACCAGGGCTTTGTCTTCCTCCAACAAATAAATCTTCATCGCCATCTCCGTCAAAATCAGCCGCTACAATCACGCCAGTACTCAGTCGAATATCTGGAAAGCCATCCGTTCTTTTGCTAAATATTCCCTCCCCCTTATTTTCATACAATCGCAATTGATAGCTGGGATGGTTTTGTTCCCATTCATTGCTGCCGCTTCCCACAATGAGGTCCAAATCGCTATCAGCATCCGCGTCAAAAAAACAAGCAGCCACATCTTCGTATGCTTTTTCTGATGCCCATAAATCTTGATTTCCTGCAAGTCGCCATGCCTCTCCTTGCTTGGTGAAAAGCCTCGCCTCCTGTCCCTTCGCTCCTCCAATAAATAAGGCTAGCTGCCCGTCGTCATTTACATCCCCAAGGGCTACAGCTGGTCCCATATTGGATAATTTATGAGGCAGTAAACTTTCTCTCGCAAAGTCATCAAATTCATTTTCCCTATGCGCGAAAGTCAAAACAGGGTCTTCAATTTTTGAGCATAAGCGCTTTTTCTTTTGCTGCTTCTTTTGGGGAAGCGTAGCCTTTTGATAATCCAAAGTAATCGCTGTGGCTTGGATATCCCGCTGTTCTTCTACCTTACCATCTCCCCAAACAATACTTAGCTTTTCAATACGGGGATTTTGCCCCAAGCCAAAATGCAAGACTGGCGGAACAGATGATTTATAGCCCCTACTAGTGTACACTTCTTTTGTCTTTGCTAGGCCATCTGATTCAATAGAGACCTTGGCACCTATCCCAAATGGATTATTCGCAGGGCCTTTCAATTGAATGCGCAGCGCTTGATTTGGCGTCACCTTCTCCGCATTATTTTTTAATAAAAAGGCAGCCTGATCTGCATTATTGATGATCAAATCCAAATCGCCATCTAAGTCCAAATCTGCATAAGCTGCGCCGCTCGAAACGGAGTATAAGCTATCTAGGTACAGCGATTGGGTAATGTCGTAGAAACGAAGTACCCCATAGTTGAGGAAAAAATAATTGGGTTTTTGATGGTAGGGAAACTGGTCCAGCATTTGTTTCATCAGCCTTGCCCTGGCATTTGGATTGCTGGCTAGGGGGACTTGCTGATTGAGTTGATTGACCACTTTCATCGCATCATTATTTCGGATGTTGCGCTTGATGCCATTGGTGACGAAAAGGTCTTGCCAGCCATTGTTATCCATGTCAAAAAGCAAAGGCGCCCAACTCCAATCCGTATTGGAAATGCCCGCCAATTGGCCAATATTGGAAAAGAAGGGCAGTTCGCCTTCTTGTGTGGTTCCATTATTCAGTAAAAGGCTATTGAACATGTATTGGTGGTGCTCGCCTGCGTCTACCAGCGCCTGAAATTGTGCTGGATTCATGGCACTCATACTGGTTTTGATGCCATAGTTTTCAGCGGCGACCATATCAAGGTTGATGATGTCCTGCCAGCCGTCATTATTGATGTCCCCAATGTCATTGCCCATCGAGTAGAAAGAAATTTGATTGGTCAGTTCACGGATTTGCTCTTGAAAAGTACCATCCTTTTGATTGATGTATAGATGGTCTTTACCAGAATAATCATTGCTGACATAAATGTCTGGGTAATGGTCATTATTCAAATCGCCTATCCCTACCCCCAGACCAAAGCCCAGTTTATTATTAATTATTCCTGCGCTGTCTGTAACGTCTACAAAGACCTTATTTTCATTCTTGAATAGCCTTTCCCCCATCAATGGGCTTGAAGCTTTTTGGAGTTGGGCGATGTCTTTGGTGTCATAGGTGTCGATTCCATGATTGATGAGAAACATATCCAAGTCGCCATCTCGATCATAATCAAAGAAAGCGGCTTGGGTGGAATAGGCGGGAATGTCTAGTCCATATTTTTTGGCTTGTTCTTCAAAGAGGGGAATACCTTCAGCATTATTGCCCATATTGACGAGTAGTTCATTTCTCCTTCGATCGGGATTATCAAATCTTCCTGATTTGCAAATGTAGATATCCAATCGGCCATCCGCATTGATGTCTACTATACTGACCCCTGTAGAAAAGCCTCTTTTTCCACTGGCCTGGCTGATGGTACTGGTATTTTCAAATCTAAACCCTTGTTCGTTGATGTACAGTGCATTGGCTTCAAGATTGGAAACGAGGTAGATGTCTGGCCATTGGTCGCCATTAAAATCTGCGACGGCTACGCCTGCGCCATTATAGAAGTATTCATAAGTCAGCACGTTCTGCTGTGGGCTTTCTCTCAGGCGATTGACGAAGTCAATATTTGAGGTCGATACAGGGACGAGCTCAAAGAGTAGCGTCTTTTTAGACTGGTCAGCGCAGCCTGCCCAAGAAAGGATAGAAAGGGAGAGGAGAAAAGCCAGCTGCTTATGCGTCATTCGTTTTCATTTTCAATGATGTTGTAGCCATGATATCAGTTACCAATAGAAATATATTATGGAATAATTTTCATCAACTCAAAAGATAATTTTACAAAAATATAAGGAAAAAGAACAATCCATCTCTATTTGATCTGAAAACGATTACATCATCTTAGGAAATTACTATCCTTAATTAGACTTATTCCAAATTTTCTGTTTTACACATACTTAACAAGCACTTAATCTGGTGGTGATGCTCCCTTTATAATTTCGATTCATCTAATTAATTAACCTTATAAACTGTAATAGTTATGTTACGTAGCTTAACCTTTTGGTTGGCCCTAGGCGTCGTTTGTCTAAGCGTAAATGCACAAACGATCTTTGACGAAACCATCGATGTACCCGATGGTTATGCCCCTGTTGAAGTGGTGATGCCTCCTTCGCCACTTTCCGTTCAAGTACTCTTTGTTGGAGGTGTAGATGAAGTAGAAACCACTCCTACTTATGGCAATCCTGCTGGAAAAACCCTTGCTAAGGAATGGCATGATTTCATTGGCTTCACGCCTGACAATGGAAGTGAGGACCTTGGATGGGTTTCTGTTAATCACGAACGTATCGTTTCTGATGATCTCATTGGTGACGGTGGTGGTATGACGGTTTTTAAAGTGAAAAGAGCAGATGATGGCTCTTTGGAAATCGTTGAACAAACTTTGACTGATGGCCGCTCTGGTCAGTTTTTTAACGTTGACTTTGCCAATACGGTTGGTGAAACAGGTATGAACTGTGGTGGTATCACTTCCATCGTCGACGGTCGTATTTGGACGGCTGAGGAATGGTTTCGTAGCAGCAATAGCAGTATTGCTGCGGTAAGAGACCAAGCTCCTTATACCATCGCCAATTCTGGTATTCCTGGTTGGGATGGTATGACTTTGGAGAAGTATGAAAACTTCAACTACATGGTGGAGATTGACCCTCGTCAAGCGAAAGCTATCCGCAAGCAGTACAACTGGGGACGTCAGCCATTTGAAGGGGGGGCTGTGGCTCCTGACAACAGAGTGGTATACCTTGGACCAGATGCTACACCTGGTTTTTTTGGTATGTTCGTTGCGAATACTCCTGGCGACTTCACCAGAGGTACTTTATTTGCCTACAAGCACGACAAGCCAGGATGGAAGTGGACACCAATCTGGGAGTTTAACTTCGATCCAGATGGTTCTTTTGGTCCACAAGAGCCTTTGAATTACTTCCTCAATCACAAGGATGGTGCAGTAGCTAAGGGAGCGACCATGTTTAACCGTATTGAGTGGGTGGCTATCGATCCTACTAACAATTTTATTTACTTTACAGAAACTGGTCGTGACTTCCCAGGCTCTCGCTGGGCAGACGAAAATGCAGAAGGCGCCGTTCACGATCCTTACCACATTGCTCGTGCACAATCTTTAGGTCTTTCTTCTCCTAATGATGAGAACTATCCTGACTACTATGGTCGTATCTGGGTTTATGATCCAACAACTTCTACCTGCTCTGTTTACCTTGAGGGAGGTCCTTTCTTCGATGTTAGTCCAGATGAAGCGAACTATCCAGACAAGCACCTGTCTAACCCTGACGGTTTGAACGTGATGCAGATCAATGGTCAGTCTTACTTAGTGATCCAGGAGGACTTGAATGGTACTTCTAATGGACGTACACCTGCTGGAGTGGACAATCGTACTTGTGAGTTGTTCTTGCTGGACTTGTCAATAAGCAATCCAACATTGAATGACTTGATTCGTTTGACGGTTGTTCCTGCTGGTGCAGAGGTCACTGGTGCTCAGCCTACTTCTGATGGGGCTTCTTTGCTTGTCAATGTTCAGCACCCTAGAACAGACAATCCCTTCCCTTTCAACCATTCTTTGACCTTGGCTATCAATGGCTTTGATAAGTTGACTTCACAGAACAGACAGAATCCATTTGCTAGTCTTGACGTAGAGACTTCAACGGATCAAACGGATGCTTTCTCTATCTTCCCTAATCCAACTACTCGTACCATATTTATGAATCAAATCTCTGATGTAGCGATCTACAATACTACTGGAGAGCGTATCATGGTAAGACGTAATGTAACAGAGGTCAATGTTGGTGACTTGGCACCTGGTGTTTACTTCATCCAGAATGCAAAAGGGGAAGTATTGAAGCTGCAAGTTCAGTAATTCGATCTTCTCCTGAAATTTTAATGACAACAAGTTTATGGGCGGGAGTCCATGAACTTGTTGCTTCAACAAAGACTATTCAACCTTTATAAAATAATGTGATATGCCATCCTTTTTTCAGAAATACCAGGATTACTTAGGAGAGTTTGTCTATGGTGGCATAGATGGAAGCGTGACCACCTTTGCCGTCGTTGCGGGATCAGTAGGTGCGGGACTAGACAGCAGTGTCATTCTCATTTTGGGATTTGCCAATTTATTGGCTGACGGGTTTGCGATGTCTGTGGGCGCTTATCTAAGTACTAAATCAGAACAACAAAATTTTACCAAACAATTTCGCTTGAAAGAGCTGGCCATTGCCAATGCCCCTGACATTGAACGCTACAAAGTACGTGAAATATTTGCCAGTAAAGGATTCTCTGGATTGCTATTGGATCAGGCGGTTTCTCAGCTCACTCATCAAGCACATCAATGGGCGGACCTTTTGATGAAGGAAGAAGTGGGGATGATTCAGGAGTCTAAAAGCCCAATTGCGACAGGAGCGGTCACCTATCTTTCTTTTATGTTGGTGGGACTTATTCCACTATTGGTCTATCTGGCAGATTTCCTTTGGGGGGTCACCTTTGATCGCTTTTTGGTGACCTGCCTATTTACCTCCATTGGCTTTATTGGTATTGGTATTTTAAAGAGCTATGTAACAGAAACCAATTTGCTTCGCAGCGTCTTGGAAACGCTGGTTCTTGGAGCGATAGCTGCGGCGGTCTCCTATTTTGTTGGTGATCTCTTGGAAAGCTTCATTTCTCAGGTTTGATGACATCTGATTTGAGTGAACTTAAATGTCTATCCATTCAATTGATTTAACCTATCTGACTTACTTTAGAAATTGCATGACTTATGAATAAACAAATTTTACTCTTCTTAATATTGAGTGCCACTGTACTGATCTTTGGGGCCTTTGAGCGCAATAATGAGGGAGCAGCGGCACTTGAAGTAATTACTCAAAATTATCATCTCTCTTTAGCTGACTTCTCCAGTGTAGTAGATGAATACGCGATTACGGCTGCTAATTTTTCAGAAGATACCATGAGTGTAGGCGAATTACAGGAAGTCCATTTGGAAGCGAGAATGATTTTTAAGCAAATGGAATACCTGATCGCTTATTTCGATCATGAAGCTGTCAAAGTTTTCTTGAATGGGGCGCCACTTCCCAGTGTTGAAAAACATGTACCAGAGGTGCGTCCTCTAGACCCCCAAGGCTTGCAAGTACTGGATGAATTGGTGTTTTCCAATGCGCCATTTGAAGAAAAAGAGACCATCATTAAGTTGGTCGAACAAATGAAAAAGGATTTTTTCACGGTACAAAAAGTACAAAAGAGCATCAAAATTACCCATCGCCACATCTTTGAAGCCCTTCGCGAGGAGATGGTGCGTCTGTTTACGCTTGGTCTGACTGGATTTGATACGCCTGGATCAGGCAATGCTTTGCCAGAAGCCAAAGCTGTTTTACAAAGTGTTTATGAAGCCTATTTGGTTTACCAGCCAATGCTGACCAAGAAGGATTTTGGATTGGCCCTATTGCTTGACACCCGCTTATCAGAGGCCATTAAGTACATGGATAATTTTGATGACTTCGATACCTTTGATCGCATGGGATTCTTGATCCACTTTCACAATCACATCTATGAGCTGCTTTATGAGGCACAGCTTAGTTTGGGGGTGGAGACCAAAGATGAAGTCAGTAAATTCCAGCCCGCGGTCAATTATGAAGCTCGTCAATTGTTTGACCCTCAGTTTTTGAATAACTCTTATTTTGCCAATCGCAAGATGGATGAGGAGAATATCGACAAGCGGATTGCTTTGGGCAGAACGCTTTTCTTTGATCCCATTTTGTCTTCTAATAATAAGCGGTCCTGTGCTTCCTGCCATGATCCAAGCCTAGCTTTCACTGATGGAGAAGTAAAGAGCCGTGGTTTTAATGAAGGGGGAAGTGTGGGGCGCAATTCTCCTACCTTGATCAACTGCGTCTACAATGAGCGTTATTTCTACGACATGCGCCAGCCCAATTTGGAGCGTCAGATCAAACACGTGGTTTTTGATAGCATGGAATTCAATACCACCTTTACGGATATCATAGATAAGTTGAAGCTAAGCCAGGAGTATACTGACTTATTTGATAAGGCATATGAAGGCCAAGGTCGCTTTACGCTGTCTACCTATTCCTTGAATGATGCTTTGGCCAGCTATGTGGCTAATCTCAGCTCTTTTGACAGTCCTTTTGATCAGTATGCGCGACAGGAGATTGGAACAATTGACATTGCGGTACAAAGAGGCTTTAATTTATTTATGGGCAAAGGGGCCTGTGGTACTTGCCACTTTGCACCCACCTTTAATGGTACCGTACCGCCTCGCTATGAGGAAACGGAAACAGAAATTCTTGGCGTACCTGCTACCAAAGAGAATAAAACCCTTGATGAGGATTTGGGCCGTTATGCGAGTAAACGGCCTATTGATGAAGCGCCATTTTACAAGCACTCTTTCCGCACACCCACTGTTCGAAATATCGAGCTGACGGCACCTTACATGCACAATGGTGTTTACGAAGCGCTGGAAGAGGTCATGGACTTCTACAATAAAGGGGGAGGAGCTGGTATGGGCATTGATGTTCCCTATCAGACCTTACCAGACAGCCCCCTTAATTTGACTGATCAGGAGCAGCAAGACATTATTGCTTTTATGAAATCCTTGACAGATACCCATTATGATCAAACCATTCCAGAGCGACTTCCCACCTTTGAGAACAATCCAGCATGGAATGAGCGAGTGGTTGGAGGAGACTATTAGTCGCCCAGATCATAGTAAAAAAATAATCAAACAGGGGAAATCCAATTGGGTTTCCTCTTTTTTATTGCAAGCAATTTAGTCCCGCATTCGTTTTCATTTTTGATGATTGCTCATTCCTTTCCCCCATTTAAGATAAAACATATAGTAGGATGATTTGGGTAAAATCAAAAGATAATTTTTAAAAGATGTTAGAAAAAAAAACAATGTATCTCTATTTTTTTTGAAAACGTTTACATAGATTTGAAAAGTTTTACCGATAGGTTTCGGTTCTTCCTTTTTCTCCATTCTTAATTAGATCTTATATGAAAATGAAAATCTACTCAAAAATGAAATCTTCGAAACAAGTGCTGAGGTGTCTTCTGCTTATGGGATTTTGCCTTTTATCCTACATCAGTGTTGAGGCTCAGGTTAGGATCACGGGTGTTATTTCTGATGAAAGTGGGGAATTGCTGATTGGGGCTTCGGTGATTATCGAAAATACAGCCAGGGGTACGGTTTCGGATATCAATGGAAACTTTACCCTTGAGGTGCCCGATGCTGACAACACGGTATTGGTGTTTTCCTACACAGGCTACCAATCTCAAAGGATTGTCCTGGCTGGTCAGACGGATTTATCAGTTACCTTGAAAGAGGGAACGACTTTGGACGAGGTGGTTGTCGTGGGATATGCGACGAAGAAGAGAACGGAAGTGACGGGGGCGATTGCTTCTTTGGGAGCGGAGAATTTTAATGTGGGGGTGATTTCTTCTCCAGAGCAATTGCTTCAAGCGAAGCTGCCAGGGGTGCGCGTGACTTCCTCTAGTGGGGAGCCAGGAGCGGCAGTGAATGTAACGATTCGTGGAGCGGGGTCTTTGAGAAGTGGCAACAGTCCGCTTTATGTGATTGATGGAGTGGCGCTGAGCAATGAATCAATTACGCCTTCAAGTGCCAATTTGGTGGGGAGTAATGCGGGTAATGTAGCGGCCTCTAAAAACCCTCTAAACTTTCTCAATCCTGATGATATTGAATCCATTGACATCCTCAAAGATGCATCAGCTACGGCCATCTATGGGTCCAGAGGATCGAATGGCGTCATTTTGATTACGACCAAAAAGGGGAAGCCAGGAGAAGGTAAGGTATCCTATAATGGCTTTTTGGGAACTTCTTCTATTGCCAATAAAATTGATTTGGTAGGGATTGATTCTGGAACGGATTGGCAGGAGGAAATCACGCGATCTGCTTTGTCTCACAATCACAATCTGGCCTACTCTGGCGGTAGTGATCGAGCGAGCTACCGCGCTTCCATTAGCTATTTGGATCAAGAAGGGATCATTAATAAGAGCCAGTTAAAAAGATATACAGGACGACTAAATAGTCGAATCTTCGCGCTGCCAGATGATCGCTTGCGAATAGATATGAATTTGATTGGAAGTCATGTGGTAGATAATGGGATTCCCCGTTCTGATATCGCAGATACGGATGGCGAATTGATTACCAATACACTGGCTGCTGATCCCAGCAGAACGGTCTTTGATGAAAATGGCAATTATTCTTCTGGGCCTACCAATCCCGTTGGTTATTTGGATGTCTGGAATGACATCACTAAGACAGATCGCCTTTTGGCCAATATAGGGGCTTCCTTGAATATTATAGATGGATTGAGGTATCAAATTAATCTTGGGGTGGATCGCTCGAATGCATCTCGTGAACAAGAGCTAGGGCCCAATAACCTGGAAGGTATTAACATCAATAATGGCTCTTACAGCTATGCCACTATTGAAGCTTCCAATGTTTTGGTGGAAAACTTCCTGACTTACAACAAGGTGATGGAAAAAAATAGCTTTGATGTCCTCGTAGGGCATGCCTATCAAGAATTTGATTTCAATACTTTCAATATTGCCACCAGTAACTTCCTCGTTCCAAGTATCAGCGCTATAGATGATCCAGGGAATGCCACTGCTCTAATAGGAGCAACCAATGGCACCAATCCTGACGGGACAAGAGAGATCAATAAATTGGAATCCGTATTTGCCAGGGTCAATTATTCTTTTGACGATACCTATATGCTGACGGCTTCTATTCGAGCGGATGGTTCTTCCAAATTTGGTAGCAATAATCGCTGGGGTTACTTCCCCGCAGTTGCCGCCGCTTGGAGAATCAGTAAAAATATGGATAGCGAGCTGATTGATGATTTGAGGCTGAGAGTTGGTTGGGGACAAACGGGTAATCAGGAAATTCCCAACAAGGCGACCCAGGAAACCTTCCAAGTGACCCAAAATGGTATTGCCAGGGTGCGCGAAGCAAATCCAGATTTGAAATGGGAGGTCAGCTCGCAGTTTAATGTGGGTATTGATTTTGCCTTGGCCGATAATAAGATTTATGGAAACATCGACTACTTTAATAAGGTCAATACGGACCCGCTTCTTTTAGTTGATTCAGAACCACCTGCTGTTTCTCAAAAGTGGATCAATTTGCCAGGAGAGATTAATAACTCAGGTATCGAAATTTTCTTGGGTTCACAAATTAAGAATACCAAAGACTTCACTTGGAATCTTGACTTCAATGGAACCTTTACCACCAATTCCGTTTCCTTCCCTGATGGTCGAGAAATCTTTACGGGAGTATTGAGTGGAAGAAGTATCAATGGAACGCTGACGCAGATTATCCGCGATGGAGAGGCACTGGGTACCTTCTATTTGCCAGTGGATAATTCTGATGGAACCTCAACGACTGAAAGACAAATCTTGGGTTCTGGTATTCCCGATTTTGTCTATGGTATCAATAACTACCTTCGATTCAAAGAATTCGATTTCTCCTTCAATTTATCTGGAGTCGCTGGCAATGAAATTTACAATGCAACAGATAACTTCCTCAATAATTTTGGGGGTAATGTTTCTGAGAGAGTTGCGGATGCCAATGGGGCGATTCCTCCAGGGGCTTCTGATTTCTTCCTGGAAGACGGCGCCTTTTTACGACTCAATAACCTAACTATTGGTTATAATTTACCCGTCAAGGAAGTCAACTGGTTGTCAAGAGCGCGTATTTATATAACCGGACAGAACTTATTTGTGTTAACTGATTATACTGGTTTTGATCCAGAGGTAAATACGCCATTGGCAACGGGTGGAAATCTGTCTTACGGGATTGATTTTGCGGCTTATCCAAGAGCGAGAACCTTCCTATTTGGTGTAAACATTGATTTTGAATAATTTTTTTAGACCGTAGTCTGAATCAAAAAATAGATAAGATGAAAAATAAATTTTTATTCATTGCTTTATTATTTCTCATTGGAGCATGTGCTGACTTGGACGAAGAGGTTTTTGATGAAGTTCAGGTAAGCGATGTAGAGGAGTTATTAGCCAATCCCACTCCTGAGTTTTTGGATAATTTTGTGGCCTCTGCCTATGCAGAACTCATCCCCAATTTCACAGAGCGCAATTATTTCAATTTACAAGAATCTACTTCTGATCTTTCGATGACGCCTACGCGTTTGTGGTTAGACCCTTCACGGAGTGATTGGTTTGATGGTGGAAGATATTCTGTATTGCATAAGCATGAATGGGATGCTTCCGAACAAACCGTAAATGATGTATGGGGGCTTTTGCAGGGCGGTATTGCTGCCTGTCTGGAAATTTTGGATGCTTTCGATACGCCAAGCGCATTGGAAAATCCAGATTTGGTGCCAAGGAGAGCAGAGGTTCAGGGCTTATTGGCTTTCTATATGTGGGCTATTTTTGACCTTTATGCGCAGGTGCCTTACATTGATTTGAATACGGGGGAAAACATCGTTCTGACTGGGGATGATGCGGTCATCGAAATTGCAACTTTGATCAATGATGCGATACCCAATTTGAGAAGTAAGGAGGAATCCAATTCTGGTCACCTTTTCTCTAAGGGGGCTGCTCAAGCGCTATTGGCCAGATTGCATCTCAACAGAGGCGTCTATCAAGATCGCTATGCTTCAAGTTTTAGCTTTAATGGGGAAGATATGAACATCGTCATATCCACCACGACAGATTTGATCGACAATGGAGGCTATGCACTAGCTAGTGATTATTTCAGATTATTTGATGGCGACAGCGATAATAATGCAGCCACAGATGAATTGATCTTTACGGTCAATTGCGAAGCGGGCCAAACCTGTAACAGGGCCTTTATCGCTATGGTGATGAGTCAAGGCCAGTATGCAGCGGATGCGGGAAGTTTTAGAGGTTGGAATGGCTTCTGTACGCTTCCTGAATTTGTTGACTCCTGGGATACTTCTGATCCACGCTATTTTGAAGAAAACTACCCCAATCAACCTGGGGTAATTGATCCTGCAGATTATCAATTGAATAGAGGAATTCAGGTGGGGGTTCAGCATGGGCCTGTTCCTGTTGATGTAGACGGTAATCCAACAGAGGGTGGAACCTTTAAAAGAGATGGTAATGGCATGTTGGTCATTGAGGAGTTGAAAAACTTCCTAAGAGATAATCAAGTCATTGATTACTCCAAGGAGGTTACTTTTACTTCTAATCAGTGGGCTGGTGCCAGGGTATTCAAATACGAGTACGATACGCCTGGGCCAGGTCGTTGGGATACCAATATCAATCCAGTGATTTTCCGTTTGGCAGATGTTTATCTGATGCGTGCGGAGGCAAAATTGAGGAATGGCGACGCTGCGGGGGCTTTGGCAGATGTCAATGCCGTCAGAAATGCCAGAGGGACTAGTCCTTTAGCGGATATTGATTTGGATGCGATGTTACAAGAAAGAGCTTTTGAGTTCTATTATGAATCACATAGAAGAACAGACCTGATTCGTTTTGGTAAGTTTAACGATGCCTGGACGGAGAAGCCAGCTACTGATGTCAATAAGCGGGTCTTCCCGATTCCATTAAATGCTTTGGCAGCAAGTAGTAATCTCGTTCAGAATATGGGCTACTAGTCCTTGGATGAGCGTCTGACAGCTTAGTGGGTTACCTTTTTTTTTATAGTAAAGGTAACTCACTAATTATTTTATAAGAGCATGTTGGGATTTTGATCTTCTGGCTGAAAATAGTCATTGTTACAGTATACTTAATCACATTTCATGGAAAAAATGATTGATCCCAAAAAGTTAAGAAAGGTAGCTGGCGCCTTTGCCACAGGCGTGACGGTGGTGACGACTGCAAGGGAGGACGGCAGTATTCACGGCATGACGGCCAATTCTTTTTTATCCGTTTCTTTAGCCCCTCCTTTAGTGGCCTTTTCCGTTCGTAATGAGGGGAGTTTGATGGAGCATTTGGCATTGGATAAACCCCTTGGGATCAGTATTCTTTCTGACCAACAAGAGGGAATTAGCAATCAATTTGCTGGCCAGAATGATTCAGCTATTGAAGTCCAATTTGAACAGCATTCAAGTGGTATCTCTACGATCAAAGATTGTCTGGCTTGGTATTGTACAAGGATACATCAAATCCTTCCTGCGGGAGATCATCACCTTATTTTGTGTGAGGTATTGGACCTCAACCGATCTGAAGAAGGGCAGCCATTGCTATATTATTCAGGCTATCAAACCTTGGTTTCTTAAGGTTTTTATTTAGTGGTGTTATTTCGCAAAGACTACTGCTTAATAAACTTTTCCACCACCTGTCTGCCAGTATGATCCGCAAGTCTCAAAAGGTAAATTCCCGCTGGTAGATAATCCAATTGCAGTTGATGTTGAGTACTTCCTTTGCCTGCGACAGCAACTTGTGCTAATACTTTTCCATAGGTATTCATCACTTGAAGATGACCATCAAAAGCATCATTAAAAGATAAGGCAACATTTAGATAGGAGCTTACTGGATTAGGACTCAATTCCATACTCGCTTGATCGCTCAATTCGTTTGTGTTGGTAATGGTAATAGTAGATTCTTCGTAACAAAATTCTAAGCCCCAGCTCAATAATTCACCGCCATCAAAAGGAGAAAGATCAGCAATTTCTAATTTCCAAATTCCAAGGGAACTGGTTCCATTAAAAATGGATAGACTTTCGACAGGACGGGTGATTTCACCATCATTATAGGGGCAGGATAATTCATTGCCAAAGTCATCAAAAACGATATCAAAATCGCTAAAGGCACCACATTTTCGATCGACTAAGATTCGTTCGATACCTGATGGAGAAATCAACTTAAATCGCAAATCCCAGATATTTTCATGGGTGCCCTTTAGGTTGACGACTTTAATACCTTTAATCGTTTCATCAAGATCGACATTTAGTTCAGAGATAATGGTAGGTGTTCCTGCACTTGAAATGAGGATAGGGGTATCATCACTGTTTGGCGCTGCACAAATAAGCTGTGCACCAATGGCAATATCTACATCAGAAACATCAAAGAAAATATTGTCAGTACATCGTACCATAAAACGAATAGCAGTACTGGATAATTCAGGAACAATCAGCGAATAAGCACCATTATTTGGAACACTTTCAGCCAGAACATTAGGATAGCTAAGCCCCCCATCTGTTGAATAGAGAATATCGACATTGGCACAATTGACAGGAGCTACATTCGTATTGGCTACATCCCAGGTAATCATTTCGCTATTGCCAATTTCCCAAGTAGTAAAAGCATTGGGGGAGGTAATTACAAAGGGCCCAGCAGAATCGTCTGTCGTAACCGTCATATCACTTGCATCCGTACAGCCATAGGCTTCATGATTATCCCTCACCGTCAATCTAAAATTCAACTCCCTACTTACTGAAGGAAGCACTTCCCAAGTATCATCCTCCAGACCCACCAATACCCTCAATCGAGGGAAATACCTTTCAGGCTCAGGGCTTGGTAAAAGGGATCTAAAATTAGGACCTACCTCACTAGTAGATTCTGGAGGCATAGGGGCAAACTCTTTATCCCACTGCTCCCAACAATAGGTCATTGGATCATCATCAGGATCTGTTCCAATACCTGTCAACACAAAAGGAGTAGAGATGGGTATGGTATAATTGCTACCCGCATCTGCAATGGGTGGATTATTATCAGCACTTAAATACACTGGACAAAGACCTCCTGTACCAGTGATAAAAGCACCCATCTGTTCCAAACTGATGGCATGAAAATAAAGATCACTAAAGGACTGAACGGCAGGACTGCAAACCCCTGCATAGCTCATGATGGTAGACCCACTCCCTGGTTCGTAAGAAGAAGAGGCAGAGGGAAGACAAGCAGCCGCATTTTGGGTATGTCTGGCGCCAAATTGATGCCCCATCTCGTGAGCGACTATATCAATAAAAGCATCGTTAATTCCACTATTACTTCTACTCACGCCTCTACCTCTATTGAAGGTACAGGGAGACATGATAAAAGCACGTCCACCACCACCAAAACCAAATACATGACCAATGTCGTAATTCTGAGAACCAATGATGTCATTACAGGTCGCCAAATTTTCGCTCAGCATATCGTTCGTACTACTATTGGTGTAGGGGTCAGTTTCTGGGTCTGTAAAAATGAGTTTTGCATTATCATCGATTAGGACCATTGTGAGGCCCAACTCCCGCTCAAATATTCCATTTATTCTATTGATGGCCACCACCATTGTAGCTAGTGCATCAGCAATGATGTCTCCATTTGAGTCATCGCCATCATCATAGAACTGAGCATACTCTCCCGTGCAAGCAAGCGCAAGTCGATACTGACGCAGTTGACAATTGCTAGATCGAGCTTGCGGATCAAGACCAGGCATGGTAGTAATATTATCTATAGATTCTTCTACCTCGCAGCTAAATGTTTGGGTGGTATGTTGAGCATCTTTTTTATAAAAGGAGTAGTAGGTTTGCTCGCTTACACGGAAAGGTTCGATAAATATTGTGTGCTCATAGCCCCAGATCATGGCTGAAAAACCGCTAGGCGTCATTTCAATTTTAGCCATCGCATTGGGATTGCTGATTCCTGCTGCGGTAAAGGTTTGCAGCTTGGGATAAGTACGGGCTAAGCTGGATTGCATCACTGGAAAACGAAATAGCTTAAAACGATCCATTCGTCCATCTGGTAGTGGCAATGTAATTTCAATAGCTGTTTGTTCCGCTGCTTCAGAAAATCGTAAAGGGGCGAGTTGAAGGATTCGCTCTAGTGCTTCAAGGTCAGCAATGCGATAGGCTTGAAATTGATTGGGCATCTCTTTTTGAGCAAGCACTTCTTTTGCACCCAATTGCTGTTTGGGCAAGAGATTCCAAATCGGAAAATCGCTTTGGGCAGTTGCGGTGAAGTTGATTAATAGCGCCAGGAAAAATAGGGGGAAGGTGTAGCGTTTTATCATGGAGGGAAGTGTTTAGTTGTTCTAGCACAGTTCTAAACACAGAATGATAAAACTTGTTTAGGGCGACTCTTTAGGCTCATCCTAGAGCGGATACTGATCCTCACACAATTAACTTTCTGATGTTATTCAAGTAACTCCTACTAACTTTAACGACATCACCATTTTTCATCACTACTTCATAGCTGGAGGGGTAAGTGTATACTTCCTTGGCATAGGTAATGTTGATGATGGTAGAGCGATGTACCCTTATGAATTGTTGAGGTTTGAGTTTTTCTTCCAATTTGGTGATGCCATAACTACTCAAATAAGAGCCATCAAGGGTTGTTAATCGAGCATAATTTCCCTCTGCCTTTATTTGAATGATTTGGTCTGTTGGTATATTGATCAGTTTGTTTCTGACGGATACTAAAATATTGACCAGATAGGCCTCCTGTCCATTTAGCGTATTGACGAGCGTCTGGATTTGTGTAAGATAAGCATCTGAATGATGGTTCAATTTTCGAATAGCTTCGTCAAATCGCTCTTGCTTAAATGGCTTTAGTAGATAATCAATAGCATGTACTTCAAAAGCCTTAAGTGCATACTGGTCGTAGGCTGTTGAAAAGATGATCTGTGGCATCTCCTTTAAACGTTTCAGTACTTCAAAGCCCGTTAGCCCTGGCATTTGGATATCTAAAAAAACCAAATCTGGTTTAAAGTTATTAATGACTTTTACCGCATCTACTCCATTATTGCATTCTTCCAATAAAACCAGGTCATCATAATCCTGAAGAAATTCTTTGATGAGTGAGCGAGCAGGAGCTTCATCATCTACAATGATCACTTTTTTCATAGGAGCTTACTTACTTTATTAATGGGAAGGGTAAACTTCACCCTTAAACCCTTTGGCGTATTGTCCATCAATTCCATTTCATTTCCATACATCTTCTGTAAGCGTTCATTGGTATTGGACAGGCCAACGCCCTGTTTTAATAAATCACTTTTTTGTTGATTCCCAATTCCTGTACCCGTATCGCTGATAACAATTTCTAGTTGATTTTCCACGCTGCTTATGTGCAAAGAAATCTTTCCTCCTTCTATCAATGGGGAGATACCATGCTTGATGGAATTCTCTACAATTGGCTGAATTAGCATAGGAGGAATTTCAACATTCAAGACGTCTTGTTTAACGTCAATTTCAAAAAGTAATCGATCTCCAAAGCGCTCTTTTTCCAAATCGAGGTACTTCTCAACGAAATCCAATTCTTCCTTTAAAGCGACCACTTCTTCCCTTGAAGCTTTAAGTTGATAGCGAAAAAGATCAGAGAGTTTATTGACCATATCTCGGGCACTTTTAGCGGAGCTTGGAATAGCGGCATTGATCGTATTGAAAACATTGTACAAGAAATGAGGATTTAGTTGGGCTTTCAATGCAGACAGTTCACTT
>JBCBDH010000017.1:0-22664 GCA_038529855.1 Bacteroidota bacterium
TTTTCTCGCCGCTTTGCTCTGTCTGAACTGGAGTATCGTGGCGCAAAACAACATCGTCCTATTTGCTGATGATTTTAGCAGTGGTGGCCCCTACCCCAATGCCAATCGCTGGGGAATGGATAGCCGAGACGTCTATATTAACAATCTACTAGCAGGTGCTGCTCCCTCCCTGGGCGTAGCTACCTTTGATCACTTTGACGAAAATGGACAGCCCTATGATCTAGCGATCAAACAAGGCGATATACTCACTTCTGTTCCTATTGATTTAAGTACTTATGGGCCGCAGGATCAAATCATCCTAAGCTTTTTCTTTCAAGCCAGGGGAATTGGCGATCCCGCAAACGGAACAGCCTTCTTTGTCGAATTTCTAGATGCCACAAACAACTGGGTAGAAGCCCTGGAACTAGAAACCATTGATAATATTTTTCTTGGCTGTGAACCCAGCGATTATGCATTTCATACCATCCTCATTGACGATCAAGCTTTTTTGCATCCAGATTTTCGCATGCGTTTTCGGGTCATTCACGATGACACTGAGCTTTACGATTACCTCAATTTGGATTATGTCAAAATCACGGCCCAACCAACTCATGTCAGATCAACCCAGGACGTCGCTTTTTCACAGCTCCCAACAGGGCTACTGGATCGCTATGCCTCCATGCCCTGGCGACATTTTTACGATTTGGAAAACAACCAACTCTTCCCTGGGGAATTGATGACCCGATTTAAAGTAGGTGTGTCCAATCAATTTGATTTTGAAAAGCGAATATCTGACACAGAGATGAGCATCGCAGATGGCAGCACTAATTTGTTTTCTACCTTCCTGCTATCTGGCCTACAGCAAAATATCCCAGCGCTCTCTGAAGAAGTTTTTGACAATCCTTTCATTGCACCTTTTCCAGATCAATTGAGCAATATACTTATTAACCACTTCAATGGTACAGAAAAGGAAGTGACCTTAACAACAACCTATCGAATGGAGATCAGTAATGAAGAGAGCAACCCGCTCGAATTAGCCCAAATGGTCCAGGCGAATAATCAAAGCCAGCTGAATACGCATTTTGGCGATTATTTTGCCTATGACGATGGTAGCCCAGAGCATGTCGTCCCCGATCCTAATGCCACCCACATCATGGAATTTAAAGCCAATGTCGATGATGTCATTGCAGGGATTAGAATACATGTGGCCAATAGTGGTCATCTTGAAGATATTCGACTACATGCCTGGAAAGGCGTGGTAGATGACGACTCTGATAGAATCATTGACATCACTGATCCCATGAATATCAGTGCCTATTCTGGCTTTAGCTTTTATACTTTTATAGATGCAGAGACTGGACTTCCCAACCCCTTATCCATTGAAGCAGGCGAGACTTTTTATATTGGGTTTTCTGGCCAATGGGTAGGCTATGATCTCAATAATCCAGAGGCCGCTCAATATCATTTCGTCAAAACACCAGGAGGGATGGCTCCTTTTAGCCATCCTACTTGCGCGGGTGCGCCAATGGTGCGCCCAGTCATGGGGGAAGAGATTCTCAGCGCCTTGGATATTGATTTGCAAGTCTTGGGTACCTTGGATATCTCTGGTCGTAATTGTGAAGACAATCCCATACATCTGGAATTCAACATTTCCCAAAACCCCGCTTGCTCCCCTGGAGACCTACCCTTGGAATTTGAATTATATGAATTCAATACCAATAATACCACATTGGTTTTCCGACAGGATGACTTAATGCCCTCTGCACCAGGACAGTACAGAAAGATCATCAGACTCAATCCACTTGATGCAGGGATGCATGACTTTCGATTGGTGGTGAGTAATGACTGTGGGGTGGGTGTATTGGAATTCCCACTGCTTGTCGAACCCTCTATCAGAATGCCGCTTGTCAAGGGGGTATGCAATGATGAAGACAGCGAACAAGTAGAATCTGATACCTACTGGGGCGTCAATATTTTCTCTCCCTCTATTGATCATTGTGTAGACAATCGATCAGCCGCCAATGTCCCAAGCGGTCATTTGGTGGAATACAAAGGTATTGAAAGCATCAGCTTGTTTCCTGGATTCAGGGCACATAGTGGAGCGGATTTTCTTGCAGCCATTGAGGAGGTTTGTTTTGTGATCGGCAGTGGATTTACGGAGAAACCAAGCGAGGAAAGTGCGGAGCGGCAAAGCGAGCAAGAGCGAGCAGACCTACAATCTGCCACCAATGCTTCAATAGCGCTAAAGGCTTATCCCAACCCATTCAAGGAACAGCTCACTATTGATTTTCATCTGCCAACATCAGAAAAGGTCAATATAAGTCTCTACAATCTTCAGGGAACTCAAGTAGCGACTATTCTCAATCAGGCTCACTACCCCGCAGGCCATCATCAACTAAGCAGCTACCCCTTAGATTTGGTAGCGGGCATTTACCTAGTCGAACTTCAAACAGACGATCAAAGACTATTTGAAAAATTGATCAAACTAGCTGATCGAGAATAAGCAGAACCATTAACAAATAACACAATAATAAGTTATGAAAAAAACAAAAACACCTTCCTTCCCCACAAGGAATTTCATAGTACTTTTTCTCTTCCTATTGGGACATCATCTATCTGTTTTTGGCCAGGATGTCACCATTAGTATACTCCACGTTGGTACAGCGGGCACGGCCACTGGCAAAATCATCACTACAATGAATCAAGGGGATGCCCCTTTTGAAGTGACATGGACCGACCCCAATAATAATCCCGTGGAAGGAGAATTTACAGATTCAGAAGGACGAGTCTACAAAATCAAGAAACTACCAGCAGGTACCTATCAGGTACAAATCACCGATTCCAATGGCTGTGTAGCCTATGGTAGTGCCAATGTATTGGAATGCCCAGATGGCGCCTTACCCTTTGCTGATTTTAGTTTTGACATCACTGGAATGTATGTCGATTTAAGTGACTTATCTACCGCTTGTGAAAACATCTCCTCTTGGTCCTGGGATTTTGGAGATGGCAGCCCACCAAGCACTGAGCAAAACCCCAGCCATACCTATCAAACCCCAGGCACCTACACCATTTCTCTAAGCATCACAGATGCGGCTGATAATACGGACATACACGATCAAAGTATTGTTATCACGGATTCAAATCCTACCGTGAGTATCCAAGGCCCAAGCTTTGGCGATATTGGCGAATCTATTTCCCTCCAAGCCAATGCCTCTGGTGGAGATATTATTTCTTGCCCAGGCTACAGCTATTCCTGGGATCTAGGTTCTAATGCAAGCCCTTCTACCGCTACTGTACGCAATCCATCCGTCGTCTATTCAGATGGAGGAACAAAAACAGTTTATGTAACGGTAACGGATTGTAATGGAGAAATTGGACAGGACATTCATACCATTGTAATAGAACAAACCACCTTGATGGTCGACTTTACCTGGACCCCCCCAGTAAATCCAAATGTCGGCGATTTGTTTATCAGCACTGTTTCGGGAAATGTAGGTGCGGTCAATTACCAATGGTCCGTCAGCCCCAACGCAACGATTCAAAATGATAATTTTAATGCAACCATGATCACCTTCCCTACGGAGGGCAACTACCAGGTCACCCTGACTGCTTGCGATCAAAATGGCTGTGAGACTGTGACCAAAAATGTCGTGGTTGGGGATGGTTTGATTGCCGATTTCACGGGAACGCCCACACAGGTTGATCCCTTTGAAACCGTAAGTTTTACCAATACCACAGTGACTACCTCTCCCGTCCCCACTTTCTTTTGGCAATTTGGGGACGGCAGCACTTCAACAGAAGAAAATCCTACCCACGAATACAGTAGCCCAGGCTGTTATGATGTCAGCCTAACCGTAACTGATGGGCCCAATACGGATACAGAAATTAAAACCTGTTTTATCCGTGTGGGTGTTTTTGAGCTGGGAGGAGGAATCAGGATACGCGATAATTGCAATGCAGGAGAACCTTTCCTCGTTGCAGATATTACTGGTGGGGTGGTGAATACCAATGCAGATCGCAGTTTATTGCCCAATAGCCCCTGCTTTGGTGGTGGCTATTTCCCAAATGGCAATACGATACCCTATCAGTCCTATGCCTGGAGTTCCTCTGATCCAAATGTTTCCTTTACAACGGGTATTTCTCCATGCACTTACATCACTTTGAATGAAAACCATCCCCCTTTTGCACAGGCCATCGCCAATGGCGATCCAATTACCGTTCCTGTCAAACTAATTGTCCAAGATTGGAATGCCCCTGCGGAATCTATTGTAATTAACAGTTTTATCACCCTTTACCAGGATTTGGAAGTACTCGGTCCAGATCACATTACGGCTTGTCCTGACCAAGAAGTGAATCTACTGCCCATCCCAGGTGTATTTGGCGGTCAGCCCCCTTATACCTATCTATGGCACAATACCAATTTCTTTTTGTCAGGTCATGATGAAAACAGCGCTAATCCCCTCATCCAAGTCCCACAAACTGGCACCAATAATATTGATTTGCGGTACAGGGTGACGGTCAGGGATAATAGAGGTAATTGCGTAGCGGAGAAGGTCATTCAGGTAACACCAGAACCACTAATGGCTTATGCAGCGGCACCAGGTGTAGATGAAATTTACGCCTGTACAGGGGCAAGTAGAGTACAATTGGGTAATGGCAATCAAACCGCTATGGGTGGCTCTGGCAGCTATACCTATCGCTGGATTCCCAATGATGGGCTAGATAATCCCACCATTCCCAATCCTACGGTCACGGGCTTAGCTGGTGGTCAAATTACCTACACCTTGGTAGTGAGTGATAATCACGGCTGTATCGCTTATGATGAGATCACCGTCATTGGCTCCTATTCCGAGCCTATCGCTGACGCTGGCCCTGATTACACGGGAGTTGATGATGCCATTTGCTTTGGTGCAAGCGCCAGGATTGGCGGTAATCCTACGGGCAGTGGCTCAACAGTGATTGGCAATTTGACCTACAGTTGGTCAGCAGATAATAAGCCATTTACCAGCACAGCAGCCAATCCATTATTGGACGAAACCGTCAATAATGCCCCAATTACGACCATCTATACGGTCACTGTTGTAGACGATTTTAATCAGTGTTACGATACGGATGAAGTAAGGGTTCAAGTGCGTCCTCCCTGGGATTACATCGGTTTTGAAGCGGGTCCAAATGTAGATGCTTGTGTGGGTATGGTCGCTGGTTCAGCTTTCCAATCCTCGACCAATGAAATTACGCCCAATCCTCCCATGGGAGCCACCCTGCCATTTGACTATGAGTGGGACCCACCATTTCTCGTCGATCCCAATTCGCCAGAAACCAATCCATTGATCATCCCAACAGCAGAACACAGTTTTGCTACCCTTACCGTGACAGATGCCAATAACTGCAGTGCCTCCTTTAAATCAACAGAATGGTTACTTTACGAATCTGAGCCAAGCATCGAAATTGATTTACTGACGCCTGTCCAAGATGCCTGTTTGGGTCAGGACCTGTGTTTTGATATCTCAGTTGACCCCAATTTCCTGGGTTGGGATAATACCATTATTCCTCCTTTTGAGATAACCGTAAGTGCCTTACTTTTTCATCCTGCTTCTGTGCCTTATGGCGATCCTGCCTTAGCGCTTCAGCTCAATCTAGCGGAGCGCAAATACCAAGGCCAGATTTGCATTACCCCCGCAGAAGATGGAGAAAATACCTTCATTGTTGATCAGGTGGCCAATGTCTGTGGATCAAGCTCAGCCAGCTTCCCTGTCCAGGTCACCCTTCCCAGACAAGTACTGCTCAATGGCACAGCTTGTAATAACAATAGCAATTACCTGACACCAGCTACCTACAGTGCCATTCATATGCAGGTAGCCCCTAATTGTCAAGCCACCGTACTCCCTGGTCAGGTATACAGCGTAGCTGCTGTTGGTGGAACTGATGTGATGATCTTCCCTGGATTTCATGCACAAAACGGCAGTGATTTTAATGCTAGAATCAGTGATTGTCTGGAAGAACTCCCAGGCTTAGTTGGCAAAGACCCCAATGCGCAAAGCAGTCGTCAGGCCATTCCACCCAACATCACCCTCTCCGTCCATCCCAATCCCTTCAGCAATTTACTGACCATCCAGTATCGTGTTGAAGCAAAGGAGGGAAGTCAACTGCAAATGCAATTGGTCGATGCCAGCGGAAGACGAATAGAGCAGTTGATGGCGCCCAGCTTTGTAGAGCGGGGACAATACAGCTATGAATTGGATGGTAGCCAACTGGCGCCTGGTATCTACTTTATTGAGTTGATCAACGAACAGGGCAAACAAGTGCAACGCATTGTGCGCATACGCAATACCCGCTAATGCCAAAGTCGTAGAAAGATACTATTCCCTTTAATCTAAATTATTGGAAAGCAAGCGCATCTGATCCATCTGCAGATCAGACAGCGATCAGATGCCCACTTTTCCCTATTCAAAATATAAATAAGCGATGAAAATCATAAAACACTTTTTTCTGCTGTGCCTATTAATAGCATGCATCCATCCTTCGCTCCCCGCACAGAACACCTCACAGGTCTACACAGATTTCACCTGTAACAACTGCGATGCCAATGCCATAAGAACCCAACTGATCAATAAGGGTTTCTACTCCTACCCCATCGAAATCGGAATTGGAGGCCCCATCACCCTACTGCCCAACAGTGATGTCAACAGCAATCGCAATGGCCGATCTGGCGTAACGGACTATGCCAAGCTCAACATCAAATTCATCACAGATGAGTTTAACATGGCCGATGAAATCGAACACTTTAATGCCAACTCCCCCCTGGCCTCCGTCAGCGCCCTTACTGGCGGCTTTGTCACCAGCAATGAAAACTTATGTGACGACCAGGCCCTCTTTGATCAAATCTGTAGTGAGTTTGATGACCTACAATTAGGCTATTGGGCCCATATCTGGCGAGCGAGCAAGGACGATAATTTTGGCTTTTTGTATGTTTTGGGAAAGAGTCCGTCAGCCAGTGGGAATACGCCCGTTTCAGGGGAGCATACGGCCTTTATCAATCAGGGACTGGCTTTTTTGGATACAGACCCCTCTTCCTATAGCTATGGGCTGAAATATCGGCAAAAATCCCAGGTCATGTTTAGCCTACTGGCTGATAACAGCGTTACGGATTACAACTTCTTCTCTAGTCTCGATGATACAGATCCGCTTTGTAATGGTGCCAATCGAAGCGAAGTCATTGGTTTGGCCATTTCAGGTATGCCCATTGCCATTGAACCTAGAGCCACTCTCATCTTCCATTTAAATCCAAAGTTGGATGGATATGTCCCTCCTGGCGCCTTAACGGGTTTTAATGTAGAAGTTCCAGGGGCAGGAACGAATAGACCAGTAGATAGATACAGAGGATTATTTGTTCCCAATTCCACCGATCCTGCTAGGGCTAATTTTTTAGGTTTCATTGGCTTAAAAACAGGAGAATATTATCCTTCACAGACCTCCATTCAGCAGAGAGTCAAATACGATGTCCTTGTAGGAACCATTGATGAAGCAGATGCTTGTCCTTACTACGTCATCAACAACACGGGCTTTGTACCAGCGATCCCCGTCAACTCAATAGCAGCAGGTCAGATTACGGATAGCTTTGAAAATACAGGCCGTTTTGAAGGAGGTAATATTTCTGCTACCGTCTTTGAGGTTTGCCTACCCAGTGTTTCTAGAAATCAAATCATCAATCCACAGGAGGTTAGGTTATTTCCAGAAATAGATAAAAGCTTGTCATTGTATACGGTAATTGATGATCAAGGTGCACAGCGATGGGTAGCTAATTATTTGGATTTCACTGATCCAGATAATCCTACCTATCTGATATGGAATACCAATCTGTGCATTTGGCAAATATATTATGCTCCTCCTGAACCTCACAAAATGCACTTTCTAGAGGCGATTCTCAAGGTCTTACATGAAAATGGTCATACGGCATTGGATGTTGCTGGGATTATACCCGTTGTTGGCCCTATTGCTGATGCGATCAACGGCGCATGGTATGGTTTAGATGGCGACTATGTAAATGCCACATTAGCCATTGCCGCTGTTGTCCCCTGGTCAGATATCAGGTATGTAGGTGATGCCATACAATTTATTTCCAATTATACAGGTAAAGCGCTTAAAGCGGTAGGGAAGTTAATTACCAAGTCTGATGGAACACAAGAGTTTGTTGATTTGAAGAAAATCATTAGTTCCATAAGGGATGCAGGTTTTACCCCTGAAGAAGCCAAGAAGCTGGTAAATGACTTGAACGGTAGTGACAAGCTATTAGAATATCTTAATACAGCTTCAGATATTGATCGAGTGAAACTGGTTAACGCGTGGAAAATTATAGATGAAGTCCACCCTACCAGTAGAGCTGATATTGATCTTTTACAGAAGATGGTAGATGACATAAGTGTTGAACCTTATTTTGAAGTTTGGATAAAGAATAATCCACAGCACTTCGAAACCTGGACAATATGGCCAACTACATATAATTCTTTAGGAGATCCAGTAAAAGACCTTTTAGGTTCTGGAAGAATTTCACATACTAGCGAATGGAATCAATTGATTAGCGAAATGGAAGCAGCAGGCTGTATTATAAGTTTTAGACCAGGAAGTATTGCCTACGCCCCAGGAGTCAGAAGAGGAGCCCCAGGGCAGTTAATTATTGATCAAGATGCATCAATCTCTGCACTAAGACATGAACATCGTCATTTCATAGATGATCAAGCAGCAGGTTTCAGAGGTTTCGAGGGTGTCTATGATCCTAACTTTAGAGTTAATACTGAGTATAATGCATATCGATTAGAAGTTGAAGAAATGCTAAATTTGGGTGAGACAACTATTGCCACCCAACTTAAAAACAACTTTCTCGAAGAGGTAAATTCAATACAGAATGCGATAGGGCCTGTTACTGACCCAAACGTTGAGGCATTAATTGATATATTAATAAATCTATAATGATGATTGATCCAAATACATCACAAAAAGAGATTAGCGATGATGATTTAATCGCAGAGTTTAAAAACCCAAAAAAGTATAGGAAAGCTCTTTTATATTCATTGATGGCAATGAGAGCGAATAAGAATAACGAGATAAAAATTCTTCTATTTGATTTCATAACAGATGAAAAAAATAGGAATGAATATTTCTTAGGTACACTAATCCATGCATGGTTACCTGTTCTACACATTTTAGACCACGGGACTCCACTTCTAAAATCAGAACTAAAGGAAGTACTAAAAAAGTGGCCTCTTGATGAAAGAGAGTCTTTCCTAAACTATGTATACAAAGAGGAAAGCTATAGAAAATTTCTAGAAGATATTATAAATACTTAGGTTATCTTATTTGCAATAGTCTATCAGTTACTCTTTTCTACAATCATCTAATGTATTCTTTTTTAAAATATCAAAAGCTCGTTATCCAAAATCTGGATACGAGCTTTATTTTATTACACTTGCGACATCCAAGTTGTCTAATATCTGAGAAAGGTGATAAGTACTAACAATATGAAAATTGTATCTATACAAACAAGGGCTTACCATGCTTTAGCATGGTAAGCCCTTGATAATCAAGTGAGGATAGGCAGACTCGAACTGCCGACCTCTTGCCTGTCAAGCAAGCGCTCTAAACCAACTGAGCTATACCCTCTTTGAAGTGCCTCGCAACCCAACTTTTCCCTTTTGAAAAGCTATTCAAGTGCAAGACCTTATTTTGGATTGCAAAAATAGGGGATTTCCACGCATATATCCAAAAAGTGAGGGAGGATTTTGCTCCACTTGATAGTGGAATGCTTATTTTATGCTATGAATAGTCGAGATAAGCGGTCTGCGACAGGATTTAATCTAGTCTTTTTCTCCCTTCGCAAAGGCATAGGAGGCTTTTAGGATAAGCTGAGCGACCGCTAGTTCCGTTTCGTTTCTGGGGGCGTATAGCATGATGATGTTGGGTGGAAGAAAACCTCTGGCAATGAGTGGATGCCATTCGCCCCAACCTTTTTCAATGACCACTTCCGCTTCTTCCTTGGGGAGTCCAAGATGCATACTATAATCAGGGTGAGGATGGAAATGGGCAAATTCTGTTCCTACCATAAAGGCATTACAGGCTTCGCAGGTGTGGCCGTCTGCCATACACATGGCAACAGCACCTGGCACAGAGACCCCGCTGGGCTTTCTCTCTATGTGTTCCAGGGTGAATGCCCAATCCATCAGACTGGTGATATGCGAGATATCTTCAGGTTGCTGATTGAGCTGTGTGTGAGGATTGGTATTGGTGGTTTTAGGTCTTTCCCCTAACCTAGCAGGTATTTCGCTGAGCTGATGGTATGAAATCATATTATTTTCTTTTGCTTTGAGCAATAACATTATCGAAAGGAAGGCAAGACCTACCAAAAAAATAGTTGTTTTATTAAGCATATCCTTAATTTCCATTATTTCTTCATTGGCCCTAAGCCAGTTCGTTTTGGCTTACTGTTGATCCTTGACTCGATACAAAAGTAGCGCAGCAGTCCATAAATATTCTTAATGTAGTTTAAGAAAAAGGTGATTTTTAAAAGCTAGTTTTGATCGACCCCCGCTATGGTCCCTATTTTGATCAACAGCAAAAATCAACTATTTATTGATCTACAGATGCAAGCATTAGCTCAACATATGGAAAGCCAAATTGCTATCTCCAAAGAAAAGATGGATTTGGTATTGAATAAGTTTACAGAGAATCATTTTGCAAAAAAGGAATACTTACTACAGGCTGGTAAAATCTCCAATTATGTGTTTTTTATTTCAAGCGGTTGTGTAAGAACCTATATTACTGATTATGATGGCATAGAGCACAATATCTTTTTTCCTTCAGAAAATTGGTGGGCAGGAGATTTGCAAAGTTTTATCGACAGGACTCCCGCAAGCTGCAACATTCAAGCGCTTGAAGATACCATTACCTATTCCATTAGCCAGGAAAATTGGCATTTTCTTACCCAAAACCTACCTGAGTTTTTAAAATATGCACAGATTCTATTTCGCAATAATATCATCGAACAGCAAAAGAGAATCACCCAATACCTATCCTTTACCGCTTCAGAGCGCTATCAATATTTTGTCGAGCATTATCCACATCTCGTTCAAAGAATTGCTCAAAAACACATCGCGAGCTATTTGGGCATCACCCCTGAGTTTTTGAGCATTCTTCGAAACCAAAAAATAAAGTAATCAATAGGGCTTCACCGTATAATCCATCTCTACAGGCTCTGGACCTTCAACAGGACCAATCAGCTGTAACAACTGCATGCGAAAGCGCTCCACCATGTCGCGCTTTAACATAAAGCGATGAAAATCCGCGGGCGATGTATTGTGATCCTGAACAGATTGATAGCCGCCAGGAGCCTCAACATCCATACGAACAGGAAATTGTAGCCACTTACCCTGAAATTCTTTGGAGAGCATCCAATTCAGATAGAGCTTAGCTGCCGCCTTGTTTTTGGCTTGCCTTGGAATACCCGCACTTTGAAACCAGGTGAGGAAGTAATCTTCTTTAGGCAACATAAAACGCGTATCGCTTCCAGGCATGGACTCAAAGGCCCAAAAGGTGGTAAAACTCGCACCATACCAGCCCTTGTTGATCGCTACATATGGCATCGCCGTACCGCGTACCCATACAGGCTCCGTAGCCACCAGCTTTTCCAAATACGCCCAGCCATACTTCTCCTTCAGATTCCAAAATTGGTACAACACGGCATCATCACTATGTGGATAAGTCAGGATCACCTTGCCTTTTAGCGCTGGATCAAGGTAGTCCATAGCATCGCGTGGAGCCTTATCCTCCCCAATCACAGCCGTATTGACATAATTACTAAATGTGACCCCATAAAGACCTGTCCAGCGCCCGTGTGGGTCTTTATAATCGGGAAAGACCTTATCCCAATTCTTTGGTTTATAGGATTCTAATAAACCCTGCTCCGCATAATAGTCAAAATCGTGTAGGGTTTGAAATTGAATGACATCTGGCACCTTACTATCATTACCCGCCTCCCGAGCATTGTCATAACGAGGAGCGTGATTTATGCTTAGATCCACACTGTGGACTACCTTCATTTTGGGGAACCTCGCCTTAAACATATCCAAGTAATAGTCAATTTGATCTGGTTTGTCGCCCCCAGCCCTGAGCACTAAATTTCCACCTTCTTTTAGTGCTGCCGTGTATAACTCTTCCAGAGACCTGGTTTCGATATCCGTGTTGGTAGAAAAGGTAGGACTGATTGGAGCATATTCAATTGAATCAGAAGTAGATCTTGTTGCGTAAAGGGCAACAGAAATAGAAATTGTTGCAAAAATGGTAATTAGGAGAAGCGTCTTAAATGGGTTCATTATCATGTCAGTTTTAATGCTTAGAAGATGCGATTACTGCAAAATTAAGCGGTGCCTTACTTGCTTTTGCAAAGCAAAATTGGGCAACTGACGCTAGAAAAAGATTAATGTACTTTAAGAAAGGTTTTGATTAGGCAATCGCATCAATGACGACATATCAATGCTCCGTTCGATTATATTTCTTTTGCTCCTCCACAGATTTCCCAAAACCGTGTAGCGCCTGACTCAAAAAGCTATTGGGAAATTCCTTGACCCCTGGAAAACCCAACTGGATATCCTTTCCACTACGAGGCAAATAAGCAGTGCCAAAAAGATAATCCCAAGCAGCCAGGGTGATGCCAAAATTGATGCCGTACCTTTTTTCTTCGGGCAGTTCAAAGGAGTGGTGCCAGATGTGCATCTCTGGACTATTGAAGAGGTACTTCATCATCTTGCCCAGGATCGTACTTCCTAAGAAGATACTCGTTAGGAAGATCCCTACTTTTCCTAGCATACTAGCACCCGCAAAGAGTTGAATATCTAATAGGCTATTGGCCAGAACTACCCCAATCAGCGCACCAAGTATTCCACCCGTTACGTATCCGCTGACACTGATATTGGAGTGATTATAATGCCCCCAAGCCAGGGTAAAAATGTGAATGATGAAGAAATCGTACAAGCCAATCCCCAATAAGGCCAAGGGGAGGTATTCCAGGGTGCGATAAATCACGTTTTCCATCCAATGGTAGCGAAGATGAGCCGCAAAACCCATTTGCTCAACAGAATGATGCACTTTGTGAAATTCCCATAGCCAATCTGAGCGATGCAATAGCCTGTGCACCCACCACTGTACAAAATCGCGAACCACAAAACCAATCAGCAGGATGGCCCAAAGAGGAAAATAGCGAAGCGGATTTTGGGCTTGCAGATCAAAACCGCCCGTCATACCCTTGATCAAATCATTAAACAAATTGACGATGACATCAGAGGCGGCATTGTAGATGATGAGGGAAAACAAGAAAAAGTTAAAGAACATGTAAAAGACATCCAGCCAAAAGTCCTTTCTAAAAATAGCTTGCTTTTTTCGCCAGGGGATGACGACTTCCAAGACAAAAAAGAAAAGGGAAACAGCAATCAGCCAGTAGAAATAATTAGTCCAACTGGGATGGGTGATCTCATACCACAGATAATTGGCATAACCTCGATAACCATTGATAAAGATGTCTATATATTTACTCATCATCGTCTATTATTAGGATCTTGAGGAGAACGGAGATCATTGATTCCACTTGATGATTCCTTCCCTTAGATCGTAAATTTCCGTAAAGCCCGCTTTTGCTAGTAGCTGGGCGGCTTTGTAACTTCTGCTTCCGCTTCGGCAATAGAGATAGAGCGGCTTTTGCTTGTCGTAGGAACTAAATTGATCAACAAAATTTATTCCTAAGAAGTTGATGTTTACAGCTGGTTTGATAAAGCCCCTGCGGTATTCTAGCGGGGTGCGGACATCCACCAGTTGTATAGTCGTATCCGCACGAATCTTTTCCGCTAAGGTATAGGCATCAATCGAATGAACTGCTGGATGCTTAGCGCTATTGCTCCTCCCCCCTTTAGTCCAAAAAAAGAGGAGCACCAAAAGTACCAATAGGGAGAATGAAATGAACATTTTTACGGACAATTTCGATTTTCTTTACAAACCATTAATACTTCCCCTTGATACCTACAAGGTACTTGGGCAGACATAATCTGATACCGCAATCTCCGTTTCCTTTATGGCCTTAAAGCCTCCAGCCACCTCCACAAGATTATGGAAGCCTCTTGCTTTGAGCATAGAGCTGGCGATCATAGAGCGATAGCCCCCTGCGCAATGTACATAAAAGGTCGTTTCCTTGGGCAATTGGGTCAGGTGATCATTGAGCGTAGAGAGCGGGTGATTTTCTGCGTTTATAATATGTTCGGATAAGTATTCCGTCATTTTGCGAACATCGACAACTGGCGACGCTGGATGGGCCTTTAGAATATCTGCCAGCTCCGTAGCTGGAATAGAAAGGACCTGATCTGTCTCTCGACCATCGGCTTTCCAGACCTCCACCCCCCCCTCCAAATAACCAATCACATGATCAAACCCTACTCTGGACAATCGCGTGAGGGCTTCCTCCACCTTATCCTCTTCGGTCACTAATAAAATAGCCTGTGCTGTATCCTTAATCAAGGCCCCTACCCAAGGCGCAAAACTTCCCTTCAAACCAATAAATATGGAGCGAGGAATGTGGCACTCTGCAAAATCGCTCTGATGGCGAACATCCAAAATGACCGCACCTGTCTCATTCGCTGCTGCTTCAAATGCTCGAGGTGTTAGGGCATGGCGACCTTTTTCCAATACCTTATCAATACTGTCGTATCCCTCTTTGTTCATTTTGACATTCAAAGGGAAGTAGGCAGGTGGGGGCAACAAGCCATGCGTCACTTCCTGGATAAACTCTGCTTTGGTCATATCAGCCCGCAGCGCATAATTGACCTGCTTTTGATTGCCCAAAGTATCAACCGTTTCCTTCATCATATTTTTTCCACAAGCAGAGCCTGCTCCATGTGCTGGATAGACGATTACCTCATCAGGCAAAGGCATGATCTTTTGGCGCAGACTATCATAGAGCAAAGCCGCTAGATCTTCCTTAGTCATATTGGCCGCTTTTTGAGCTAAATCTGGCCGTCCTACATCTCCCAAAAATAGGGTATCCCCTGAAAAGATCGCATGCGCCTTACCCGCTTTATCTATGACCAGATAAGTCGTACTTTCCATGGTATGGCCTGGTGTATGCAAGACTTTGATGCTAATTTCTCCAAGCTGAAAAACCTCCTCCTCCTTGGCAATATAAGCATCAAAAGAAGGTTGGGCCATTGGACCATAGATAATGGGCGCCCCTGTTTTTTCCGCCAAGGTCAAATGCCCACTGACAAAATCAGCATGAAAATGCGTCTCAAAAATGTATTTGATTTTCACCCCGTCTTTTTCCGCTCGCTCCAGATAGGGAGCCACTTCCCTTAATGGATCAACAATGGCAGCTTCTCCTCCACTTTGGATATAATAAGCGCCTTGCGCCAGACAGCCTGTATATATTTGTTCTATCTTCATCTTAAATTGAATTTTATTGTTTTAATGGCTTTCCTTCAGCGGCTTGCATTGTCGGAGTGACTCGCCGTCACTCTGACAATAGCGCGATAGCTCACTTCGATAATGGTGCGATGGCTCACTTAATATTGGATTGTATCGCATATTTCTTGGTTTCCTTTGAAGGGTCTTTGGATTGAGTGATGACCTGTACGGCCTCTTCTACATCATTAAATATCTTATCGTGTCCAATGACCTGAATAAGCCCTGATCGGACCAGTACATCCCGTACAATCCCCTTGACATCAACCATGTAAAAAGTAATATCTCTTTGACGCAAATCCGCTATCATATCTGTCAGCAGATGCACCCCGCTAGAGTCCAATCCATTGATGGCTTTGGCATCGAGTATAAAATACTTGGTGTCAGGATATTGGTCGATTTGTTTCCAAACAAAGTCCTTAAAGTAATGGATGTTGGCAAAATACAAGCGGGCGTCCAGGCGAATAATCAGCGTTTCAGGAATAAAGGCGACATCGTCAAATCGGCTGATGTTCCGATAGATTTCTGCATTGGCCGAACGCCCTAGTACGGCGATGTGGGGATAGGAAATGGTGTAAATCACAACGAGTAGCGAAAGTATAGCCCCTAATAAAATGCCCTCTTCTATGCCCAGGATCAAGGTGCCAATGGCCGTGATCATAAACAAGGAAAAGTCTTTTCTATCCGTCTTCCACAAATGTCTGGCCTCCTTTACATCAATCAGACCAAATACGGCAACCATAATAATGGCAGAGAGAATAGCTGTGGGTAAATAGTAGAAGTAGTCCGTTAAAAACAGCAGGGTCAAAGTGACTAAAATCGCACTGACGATAGCTGCCAAACCCGTCTTGGCACCTGCTTGGTCATTTACTGCCGTTCTGGAAAAACCACCCGTCACGGGGAAGGACTTAAAAAAGGCTCCAAAAACATTGGCCAATCCCAGACCAATCAATTCCTGATTATTATCTATTTCGTAGTCCTTGTGCTTTTTCTGAATGGCTTTGGCCACAGCAATGGATTCCATAAAACCAACAAAGGCAATGGTCAGGGCCGTAGGAAGCAATACCTGCAAGGCATCCGTTTGGATATCAGGCCAGCTAAATTGGGGAAAACCACTGGGCACCTCTCCCACAATTTTTACCCCCACGACCGTCAGATTGGCGGCATATACAGCCACAATCCCCAAAACTACCACAATCAATGGGGCGGGAATGCGCCTTTTCAATTGTTTGATGAATAGTAAAATAGCAATGGCTACACCACCTAAAGTTAGGGTAGGCAAATTGATCTGATCGATATTTTGAAAAACATTAATAATGATTTCATGTACCTTCCCACGGGGAATGTCGACGCCTAGTAAATGCTTGAGTTGACTAAAGCCAATGATCAATGCAGCGGCTGAGGTAAAGCCAGCAATAACGGGATGAGATAAAAAATTAACGATAAAGCCCAAGCGAAATAGCCCCATCAAAAATTGAATGGTCCCCACCATCAAGGTGAGCAAAATGGCCAGGTCAATAAATTCAGTGGAACCCAATTCGGCCAACTGCCCTACCCCACTGGAAATCAATAAAGCGACCATCGCCACTGGTCCAACTGCCAATTGTCTGGATGTTCCAAAGATCGCATAAAGGACCAAGGGAATGGTGGAAGCATACAAACCATATATAGGAGGAAGCCCCGCCAACATCGCATAGGCCATTCCCTGAGGAACGAGCATAACCCCAACGGTCAAACCAGCAGATAAATCACCAGAGAGGTTCTCCCTCTTGTAATTACTGGCCCACTGAAAAATGGGAAAATAGTTTTGTTTACCTTCCATTTAATGTGGTAATTTAGGTCTTAATAGTCCATATACAAAGGTACCCAATAGCGCACCAAAGATGACGATGAATAGCGGTAGATAGCCATAGCCCACCAGTACAAACATCGGCCCTGGGCAAGCACCTACCAAGGCCCAGCCCAATCCAAAGCAAATGCCCCCAATCAAATAACGCGCAATGCTCCAGTTCTTAGGCGTAAATTCAATCGTTTCGCCCTGTATGTCTTTTAATTGGCTGCGCTTGATGATTTGCACCATAATCACCCCCAATACGACGGCCGTACCAATGACACCGTACATGTGAAAAGACTCAAAGCGAAACATCTCATAGATGCGATACCAGGAGATGATTTCTGCCTTGGCCATGATGATGCCAAAGAAGACACCCGTGAGTAAAAACTTAAGGTATTTCATAAGGATATCCAGTTAAAAGATGATAGGAATCAGCAGATGCGTCATCAACAAACCGCCAATAAAAAAACCAACAACCGCAAGAAGCGAGGGGAGCTGCAAATTACTCAATCCACTAATCGCATGACCAGAAGTACAGCCACCAGCGTATCGCGTTCCAAAACCCACCAAAAAGCCACCGCCTAGCAAAATCAAGATACCTTTTAGCGAAAGCAGGGCCTCCATACCAAAAATTTCATTGGGGAGATATTGGCCGCCAACGGATGCAAAACCCAAAGCTTCCAGTGATTCTACCGTATTGGGATTAAGTTCGATACTTCCTCCACTGGATAAATAATTAGCCGTCAGAAATCCGCCAATGACGGCTCCCAAAACAAAAACCAGATTCCAGCGCTGGGCCTTCCAGTCTATTTTGAAAAAATCGGCATAGCGATCTCCTCCCGCTATGGTACACATCGTCCGCAGATTGGACGATACGCCAAAAAAGCCGCCAAAGTACAAGAGTAAAAACATCACGCTTGCAATGGCAATCCCGGCCACATACCAAGGCCAGGGTGCATAAATCAATTCCATCATTTTCAAAGTTCATTTTGTCAAAAAAAAGGGATTCCTAAAAACCAGTCCCAAGCAGCATATAAAGTTAAGACTTCGGCAGGAATTCCAAGACCGTTACCTGATTTCTATTGGTTTTAATCTTTTGGTCCATTATCAATTTTTTCATCAGTCGGGAAACAACAACTCGGGAGGTATTCAGATCATTGGCGATTCGATAATGCGTAATCTCTAGATGAGGAGATTGCAAGACCATTGCCCGATCTTTGAGGTATTTGTACAGTCTTTGCTCCATGTTAAAAAAGGCGAGCGAGTCTATTGTTTCCAACATTTCCTTCATTCGACTATCATAGCTATCAAAGACAAAGCGCCGCCAGGATTTGTACTTCACCAACCAATCTTCCATCCGCTGAACAGGGATCATACAGATCAGAGTATGGGTTTCGGCAATGGCTCTAATCTCACTCCGCTTACCTCCCATACAGCAACTCATGGTCATGGCACAGGAATCTCCCATCTCCAAATAATAAAGCAGGTATTCATGTCCACTTTTATCCTCATCTACAATCTTGATGGCGCCCTCCAATATCAAGGGCATATGTGTAATCCGATCGCCAATATCAATCATACAAACACCTTGTGCTACTTTCCTGAATTGCCCCTCTCTGACAATCTCGTCGAGCAGCGAATCCTCCAAAACATACTCGTAGCGCTCTCTTAATAATTTTTCCATAATGATGCCTTGCAAGATGATGGACTTCTCTGGGGCAGGGCCCTCAGAAATTTGTAATTGGTGCCAATAATGGCTTACTTTATTTTACCTCGAAGCTTAGCCCAAGGTATTCTTTAGATTTATAGCGATTCGATCGCCATACTGATGGACAAAGTCCACCAATATTTTTTACTGCCGCAATATACTTGTAAAGAATGGAGGGGAGGGTAACTTTTGTAACATAAGCCCAAAATGCTATTGGAAAATGATGAGTGATGATCGTATTTTTTTTCCAAAAAGACCTCCATATTCTACTTTAGCAAACTTTATAAAAAAAATATCGACTTTTCTAGATTTTCTTTAGCTTTTGACGCAACGGAAAGGGGGCTAAATTCGTTTGAATATCAATTACTAAGCAAAAGTCCCTCTTAAGCTGCCAATTCTATATTGTTATTGAGGTTCATACTTAGCAAAAAGTAGGCACACTAATCAACAACATCTCGTTCTTTGTCCTAGACAATTTTAGCGCGAAACAGCATATTCAAGGTAAATTACACGAAAACGGGTAGCCGTAACTCTAAGGTATAGGAGTCGCGCCCTTTTCCAGAGATCGACTTAAATCAGTCCATTTATTAAAAATAAATTTAATCCCTAGCACCAATGACTAAAATGAGAATAAAAGCATGGTTCCGCCTGATGAGACGCAATTGGGGTCGGCCTAAAGCACAAATGCTGATCGCTCAGCAAGAAGATTTTGAAATTACTGATTTTGATCACCGCCCCTATATCGATGATTTCAAATAGGCACCATTAAGGGCCAAGGCTATGAATATTGGACGCTCAAGGTAAGGAGAGTCAGTCCCTAAAACCACCTGCCTCCAAATGAAGGATCGCAGTGCATTTTCAGAAGTGCCTATCTTCTCCGTTTCTGACTTCCATTAAAAAAATCCATTCCCTCTAAATGAGCCATTCATTTTAAAACCCTATATTCGCTTTAAGGAATTGTTGTAAGCAAGCTTAACAGGCTCAATTCCGCTAAACCAAAACGCGAACAACCATTCATGAAGCCGAGTATTGTCGATAACTGCCGTCAATTCATCACCCAACTTTTTGCTGATCAACTATCTAAGGATTTTCGCTACCACGATCTGAACCACACCCTAAGTGTCTATAAATATAGTCAGCAGTTTGGTCAGGATTTGAAGTGTACGGAAGAAGAACTTGAACTGTTGGCCCTTGCTGCCCTCTTACACGACAGCGGGTATACCCGCGTCTACGAAGGCCATGAGGCTGCAGGCCAAGATATTGCTCGCGAATGGTTGGACCAACAGAATTACCCCCCTGCTAAAGTCGAGACCATTTGTCGGCTCATCGCCGCTACCATTCCCAATAAAAAACCCAGAAATAAGCTTCAAGAAATCATCAAGGATGCCGATCTGAGTAATGTGGGAAGCGATCACTTCTTTGAATCAGGTGAAAAATTGCGCCACGAATGGTCTACCCTGCTCGAACAACATTACGACGATTTGGAGTGGCGGGTCAATACCCTCGTTTTTCTGAACAATCACCGCTACTATACCGCTCCTGCCAAATCGCTTTTTGGCGCACAAAAAAAGAGTAATCTGAAAAAATTAAAAAAACTTATCAAAAAGGAAAAGAAAGAACTGGTCAAAAAAGAGGGAACGGACATCGCTAATAGTCGCAGCGCCCAAATGATGTTTAAAACCGCCCTCCGCAACCACATCGACCTGACCAATATCGCAGATAATAAGGCCAATATGATGCTGAGTATCAATACCATCGTAATCACCATCACCATGCCGCTGCTGGCTGGAAATATCGAAGATAATATGTTCCTCGTTTTTCCCGCTAGTATCCTACTCATCACCTGTGTCCTCTCGGTCATTTTCGCTACCATGGCCACCCGACCGATCAAGATGACGGGTCTATCTGACCCCAGTAAAATCAACAAGGGACAAACCAATTATTTCTTCTTTGGAAATTTCTATCGCATGAGCAATCCAGATTATCAATCGGGTATCCGTCAGGTGATCTCCAATGAAGAAGCCCTTGAAACCACCATTATCAATGACCTCTTTTACCTGGGACGTGCGCTTGGACAAAAATACAATCAGTTGCGAATTTGTTATGGCATCTTTATGATTGGGATTACCCTGACCGTCATTAGCTTTGCCATCAGTTTCTTTCTGGCAGTCGGCTCGGCTTCCTAGTACTTTATGAATACACCGACTACCGCTAGTCCTAGCAGATTCCTGATCAGCATCATCGTCCTCGCTCAATTTGCAGGAACCTCCCTCTGGTTTGCCGGCAATGCTGTCCTCGCCGATATCCAACAAAGTATGGGATTAGTCGATCTCAACCTGGGACTACTGACCTCCTCTGTCCAACTGGGCTTTATCCTCGGCACCCTCGTCTTCGCCTTTCTCACCATCGCTGATCGCTTTTCGCCATCGCGGGTTTTTCTCTTTTGTGCACTGGCAGGTGCTTTGAGCAATGCCGCCATCCTCTACCTAGCCAACGATCAATTTTCTTTGCTCGCTTTTAGAATGCTCACTGGCTTTTTTCTCGCAGGCATCTATCCCGTTGGGATGAAGATCGCAGCAGATCATTTCCAGGCGGGGCTGGGTAAAGCCCTTGCCTGGTTGGTTGGTGCCCTGGTGGTCGGTACGGCCTTTCCCCACTTGCTGCGCAATTTCACACAGGGCTTGGTCTGGGAATATGTCCTACTCTTGACTTCTCTACTGGCTACGATTGGTGGGCTACTCATTGGCTGGCTGGTGCCAGACGGACCCTATCGAAGAAAAAGCAAGGGAATGGATATATCTGCTTTTATGCGCGTTTTTGAACATCGCCCCTTCCGACAGGCTGCCTTTGGTTACTTTGGTCATATGTGGGAACTCTATACCTTTTGGGCACTCATCCCCTTTTTTCTTGAACAATATCAGGATTTAAATCAGACCTCCATCTCTATTTCGCTATGGGCCTTTTGGATTATTGGTATAGGGGGGCTTTCTTGTGTAATTGGAGGCTATTTGGTGTCGTATATCGGTAGTACTAGAGTGGCACTCTACAGTCTGGCCCTATCGGCCTGTTGTTGCTTTTTGTCGCCTTGGATGTATCAGTGCTCACCCATTTTCTTCCTGCTCTTCTTACTCTTTTGGGGTATGGTTGTGATTGCAGATTCTCCGCAATTTTCTGTGTTGGTTGCCCAAAGGGCTTTGCCCGAACAAGTTGGTACAGCCCTGACGATTGTAACTTGTCTGGGTTTTAGCCTAACCATTCTGAGCCTACTGTTGATTCAGCAATTCATCACCTGGTATCCGACAACTTATGTTTATTGGCTATTGCTTATTGGGCCTTTGCTAGGATTGTGGTCTTTTAGGGATCAATTTACAAAGGGATAATTGCCCTTTACTTTTAAAAATCCACCTTTTTTCGATGGTCATCTGTCCAGCAAGGCTTGGGAGGAGCGGCAAAGACGCTAAAGCTGATAAATGGGCCGCCCGTGGGCTGAGCGGTCATAAAATCGAGTACGCGCTCTGGGGTGATCTGATCGTATCGAATATTGAAATTGTGGGTATACCCCGCTTTGACATCAAACCAAACCCAACTGCTTAGCTTTTGTTTGAAGGTAGCGGCAAACTGGATTTCAGAGCGGCGCATATGGAAGATATCTTC
>JBCBDH010000018.1:0-22121 GCA_038529855.1 Bacteroidota bacterium
GCCAGGTAGGCAATGCCCTCTCTCTAGATGGCAACAATGATCGAGTAGAGGGCATTGCCTACCTGGCCACTCGTTGTTCCAGCTCCGCCTAAAACAGTACCATTGTTGGCATTCCCAGAATTATCAACAAGGGTATTAGCACTCAAATCCTCATAATCGTAATCCAACAAAGGCGTTTGCTCTGGGACAATCGTGATAAAAGTCTCACAGGAAGAAATATTACCAAATTCATCCTCAAAGGAAACCGTTACAAAGCGATCACCAACATCGGCCAGGGTAAAGGTATTTGGGCTTACTGTTCTGGAAACCAGTGCTGCGCCACACTGAGCGTAGCCTCCTTTATCCACATCATCGGGTGTTACGACGACCATTCCATCGCATCCCAGATTGATGATGGCAGGTTTACAACCTGGTACTGGAGGTTTGGTGCTATTAATGTCCGTAAACTCATTGCCCAGTTCGCTCTCTGTCACATCTACTGTACCATTTATTTCGTAGATAATCCCTTCATTGAGCACTGTTCCAGTAATGGTATTAGTAGCATTTTGGATGATGATTCCACATACTGAATTATCAATGGTACCAAGATTGGTATAGGTGGCATTGTTTTCCAAGGTCGCCACATCATTATTAATGAACAGGCTGTTGTTGATGAAACTATTATTATTTTCTGTTTTACCAGAGTTCATGAACTCACCATTATTGCTTAGGCTGCCAGAGATGGTCAACAAACCCGTCGATTGTATGGCCATATCGCCATTATTAGTAATGGTTCCTTCATTGGGAAAGGTGCCATTGGCGGCAAAAGTCGCAGTCGCTTCATTGGTAAAGTTGGCAGCAGGTCCATTAGAGAAATTACTTCCCGAAGGATGCTCCATTGTTCCGCGATTGATTAGCGTACCTAAGTTTTGAAAATCCTGGGTACTGCGCAGACTTCCATTATTGATGTAATCACCATTATTGATGATGACCCCATTGCTTCGAAATACATTGAAGTTATTGAAGATACTTCCTGAAGTGATGGTGAGGGTCGCAGAGGCTGCGTGATCAAAGGTGCCATAATTATCGAATACATTATTGACCGTCAAGGCACCGTCATTATCAAATACGATAACACCAGCATTGGTGAATTGATCATTGAGGATGATTTCGCCGCCAGCAAAGTTGATGATAGTACCTGCATTGTAGAGAAAGGCATCAACCGTTAGGGTGCCCCCATTTTGGATGGTGAAGTCGAGGATGGGCGTACCGCCATAAACGGGGAAAACACCACCGACTGGATTACCAGGAATCGTGGCGACTGTGCCAGATGTGGGTACGCCTCCAGCCCAATTAGCAGGATTGTTCCAGTCGCTATCCACTGAACCAGTCCAAACACTTTGTGCAGATAAACCACACAAGCTGAAAAGGACCATCAGCAAGGTGTAGAGGTTTCTCATAGTTATATTAACTATTTTTTGTTAGGAAATAGGAAAATTAGTTGGCGTGATTGTGTGTGGATAAAGGAAAAGATTCTAGATGATGTGTATCACCAGGCTTACTTTTTCCGAATGCTACTGATCGTTTTTGGGAAAGATTTCAGATGGTTTGGGAAGGGAATGGTCTTCTTTATTACAATTACAAAGATAATAATAGGGACCATATATCTATATAAATAGAATAATTTATTTCCTCATAATCAAATGGAAACAATATTAAGGATATTGTGAATTGAATAGCAGTTGCTTACAAATAAGGAATAAACGATATGGGATAATAATGGTTTATTTCTGGCTCCTGCGTTTTTTAATTCTGCTCAAAGATTCGCGGGTAATACCAATGTAGGAGGCTAGGTGTTGGGATTGGACTTTGTGGATATACTGTGGGTGTTCCTGCTCGATTTTAGCATAAATTTCTTCGGGATTGAGGGCCAATTGTGCCTTTAGTCTGTCCACTTCGTTGAGTAGCAAACAACTCATCAGTTTGTGGGCCAGTTTCTGGGCATTGGGAAAATGGCCTAGAAAGGATTCAGCGTCTTCTACTTCCATGATTAAAATCTCACTGGTTTGCATAGCTTGAATAAACTCATCGGAAGGCTCACGGCGAAAAAAGTGATAGCAACTCACCATATGATTGGCAAAGGTAAAATCGAGATTGATCTCTCGGCCTTTTGATAGGAAGAAGGTGCGTAAAGCCCCCTTTAGTACAAAGATCAAAGAGTGATTGATCTGTCCTTGGTGGACTAGAATTTCTCCTTTATCCAGAGATTTTAAACGAAGAAAAGGAAGAAGGAAATGCCATTCTTCCTCTGTTAATGGCGTTATCTGATTCAGATAGTTCTTTAGCTGTGGGTACATCTGTTCGTATTGTTTTTTGGGATTTACGAATCTTGATAACCGATCTAACTGTATAGTACACAGCAGATGGCGTCCTTTTTGCCCAGTCTTCTTGTTAATAGAAACAGATTATCTTTTTATAGCTGCAACGGATCAAAAGTGAGCTGCCAGTTGATACCGACAGCTCCTCCAACTATTAAATCCGTAAACAATATAGCCTTAGTAGTGTAGAAAATACCCAACTAGCTATCTAGTAATAGAAAGGGTATTTTCCTTTGTATTTATTCTGCAGGTTAAAGACCTGAAGATGTATTTGTGCAATAATTGGTGGGGATAAAAATTGGAGGGCTGTAGATGTCGTAAAGACAATTCAAAGATATGTTTTTTAAATAAATAAAAAAACATTTCGTATTCATCTTCCTTCAAAATACACCTTTTAGGGTAGGAAGTGCATTTTGATTTTTTCTCATGTTTCAACACTTAAAAAGTGGGAGGCTGCTTGGACTTACAGCCTCTGTATCTATTTACTTTCCAGAGCCGCTCAAAGGCAGACGATAGCTGTCTTTTCTGCGCATTATGAAAGACTCATATCCATCGACCGCTTTTACGTGCATGACTTCCCAACCGTTGCGATAGAGGTGGTTGAGAATGTGGATCATACTATTAAATTCGAGAGCTGCACCTTCGTTATTGGTGACTATAAGGTTGAGGCCCGCTTTATCTTCTACGCGATCGTCCATTTGCCCATAGTCTATCATTCCTACATAAGTATTCTTATCCTTATTGCGCTTTTCCCATACCTCCAGGTATTCCAAATTGCGTTCATTGATATTGACTTTATTGACAAAAACCTGTGCAGAAAGTGTTTGAGCACCTAGAATAAGCATCAGTAAAATAATAAATGGGTTCTTCATATCACAAGAATTTTGGTATTAAGAGAAGTCTTGGGCCATTCAGCCAAATCCAAGGTGGTATGGACAAAAATAGCACCAAAGACCCTAGCGATGATTGACGAATAAAAAAAAGTGCCATCTCGACCATTATCGGGATGACACAACAACATAACCATGAAAATACATAACCAATTCTTCTACATACTGCCTCTTTTCATTCCGCCACTGTTATATCTTTTAGCCTTTGCCAGGCTATTTTTCTTCTTTGTTTTTCAAAGCCAAATTGGATTTGCTCTTGGCCTTGGTTTCTTTTTGCAAGTACAATTCCTCTGATTCTCCTTTTGCAAGCAGTTGCAATTTGTATTGCCCATTCTCCAGATCCTTCAGATCAATCGAAAGCGCATTTAATCCCTTTACGACAGCCAGTTCTCCATCAATCACCACCTTATTATTGGTATCTATTAACTGATAGGTGACCATCTCCTCCAAACTGGATTCCATTGTCATGGAAAAAAAGCGATCTGTCTCTGTGTTGCTAATCGAAGTGACGAGTAGATTATTCTCTTTTTGGCGATCCACAACGATCGTATGTGAGATAGCATAATTCCCCTTGCTGTCCATATCGATCAGACGGTAAAAAACTTTGCTGTCGCCAACCGATACATCCAGGAAGCGATAAAACCGCTCTTCCTCTGAATTCTTTGCTCCGCGAATCACCCCTTCTGTCTCAAACTCGATCCCATCAACTGATCGCTGAATAACAAAAGTCTCATTCTCAATTTCTAAGGAAGTACTCCAGGTAAGTAAATTGCCCAACTCCAATTCCTGTGCAGTAAAAGGACTAGAAAAGACACATCCAGCCTGACTGCTGTAGGGCATCCAAATACAAGCCAACATGATCGCTGTACAGAAGATGCTTTGCTGAAGGGATTTAGTAAGGGGCCTCATAGGGTGTGTTTTTATAAATTGTTAAACACTTCTTTGGAATACTCTCAAAAAAAAACCAACTTCACTTTGCGGCGAATTTGATCAAGCATTCGGGAGTTGCCTCTACTATTTATAAAAAATAAAATTTATTATCACTTATAAGACAACTTCAAACACATAAAATCAAATACCATACCAATTCAATCTACACATTTAAATTTTCTTCAATTATTTATATTTAAAATAAATACCATGCCAAGTCTTCTGCGCACACCACTTTTAGCCCTATTTTCTCTATTCTTTTTTCTCTCCTCTTGCAAACAAAATACCCCTAGCAATACCCCTCCCTATCAACTAAGCAAGCAAGCCATTCATCCCAAAGCTATGGTGGTTTCAGCTCATCCACTGGCCACAGAAGCGGGTTTGGAAGTACTCAAAAAAGGTGGTAATGCGGTCGATGCAGCTATTGCCGTCCAATTTGCGCTAGCAGTCACCTATCCAGTAGCTGGAAATATTGGCGGAGGTGGATTTATGGTCATCCGTCTAAACGATGGAACGATCGCGACCTTGGACTTTAGAGAAAAAGCACCAGCTGCCGCCCATCGAGACATGTATCTTGACAGTTTGGGTAATGTCGTCAAAGGGCTTAGTTTAAATGGGCATTTGGCTCCTGGTGTGCCAGGCTCAGTGGATGGGATGTTTAAGGCTTTTGAAAAATACAGCCAGCTCAAGGATTTTAAGCCCTTGATCGAACCAGCCATTCGCTTGGCCAATGAAGGCTTTCCTGTCACTCAGCTCCAAGTCAAAGGTTTCATGGCTTATGAAGACCGATTTAAGAAATACAATACCCAAATGCCTGTCTTTGTCAAGGAAGATGGATGGAAAGTAGGTGATTTATTGGTACAAAAAGATTTAGGCCGTACACTCGAATTGATCCGCGACGGCGGGGAGGCTGGATTTTATGAAGGAGAAACTGCTGATAAAATCGTGGCAGAGATGGAAGCAGGTAGAGGGATCATTAGCCATGAAGACCTCAAAGCGTACGAAGCTCTCTGGCGAGATCCATTAAGTACCCAGTATAAGGATTACACCATCATCTCCATGCCCCCACCATCTAGTGGTGGTATCGCTCTGACCCAATTATTGGAAATGGTCGAACCCTATCCTATTAAAGACTGGGGCTTTCAATCTGTAAAAAGTACCCATCTCATGGCAGAGGCAGAGCGTCGAGTCTATGCCGACCGAGCCACACATCTAGGCGACAGCGACTTCTACCCCGTCCCCATCGATTCGCTACAGGATGCTGAGTATCTCAAAGCCAGAATGACAGATTTCAATCAGGATCAGGCTACCCCTAGCGATAGCATTGCAGCGGGTATATTTGCTTTTCAGGAGAGTGAGCAGACGACTCATTTTTCCATCGTTGATGAAGCGGGAAATGCCGTTTCTGTTACGACGACCATTAATTCTGGTTATGGCTCAAAAACAGTGGTGGCGGGAGCTGGCTTTTTGCTGAATAATGAGATGGATGATTTTAGCGCGAAGCCTGGGGTTCCCAATTACTTTGGCTTATTGGGCAATGAGGCCAATGCCATTGAGCCAGGAAAGCGAATGCTCAGCTCTATGACGCCTAGCATTCTCACCAAAGACGACCAATTGTATATGGTGGTAGGAACACCAGGTGGCTCGACGATTATCACATCCGTTTTTCAAGCCATCCTCAATGTTACGGAGTTTGGAATGGGCATGGCGGAGGCCGTAGCTGCTCCTCGTTTTCATCATCAATGGAAGCCCGATAAACTCCAGCATGAAGCGGATGCCTTGAGTGTAGAAGTTCGCGAGGCTTTGCAGGGCAAGGGGCATGAACTAAAGCAACGAGATAATTATGGACGGATCGATGCGATTTTGGTGCTGCCCGATGGACAGTTGGAAGGAGGGGCTGACCCTCGAGGAGATGATCACGCAGCAGGATATTGATCCAATATGGGCTATCCATCCGTTCTCATACTCGGTTGTGGTCGTAGTGGGACCTCTATCTTTGGAGAGCTCTTTGATCATCTGGCGGACTATTCTTATTACAGCGAGCCGTCTTTTGCGCAATTGCCCCAGTTGGTAGCACCCAGGGGTATGGCCATTAAAGTACCCAAGGAAAGCCCAAATTACCCCCCTGACCCAGGGCTGTCTTTTCCAATGGCTCAGCTGCAAAAATGGCTACCTAAGCCCATTGTCTACTACTGGCAAATACGGCATCCTTTGGATACCATTTGTTCGCTCAAAGTGGGGATTGCTCGGAATTGGGGACATCATCCACGACCACCAGATTGGCGGGAGTGGTCGTCAGAGCCCTTGATTTGTCGATGCGCCCATCATTGGAATTATCTCAATAGTGTGGCATATGAACAAGTGGCTGAATTGGTGAAGATTTGTCGGTTTGAGGAGATGTTGAGTGATCCTTTGAGCTTTGCGATGGGGGTATTGGAGGATATTGGCCTGGACCTAACTGAAAATGAGCTTTTTATCCAAAGTTGGGCCAATCGAGTTCAAAATACCAATAATGCCCAATTTCTAGAGGCGGCTACTTCTAGGGCCTACTCTACCAATGATCATCGCGTGCGCATTGGAAGATGGCGAGAAAATATGACAGCGGAGGAGTTGGCTTTGGTACTTCCTATTATTGCTAGAACTGCTGAAGAGCGAGGGTATATAAATCTACTTGAGTGATCTGTTTGGATATGGTGTAAGATAATTTCCAAGGGCTTTCGCACAATTATCAGACCTAGGGAGTTTAGTCCGACAAGGTAGTCTGCGATTAGGGCTTTGACGGAAAAATCAAAATTCTTCCAGAGATGGAACTTTATTTGCTTTAATCATCTTGTTAGACATAGTGTGCCCGAAAATCGCTAGATAGCCAGGCATACCAATCATTTATTCACAAAAAGTATAAACATGAAAAACTTGACTTTATTAAGTCTATTCGTTCTATTTTCCCTTTCCTTATTTGCTGAAGAGCCAGATACCACTACTGTCCAAGAAGTAGAATTATCCGAAGAAGAGCTCACCTTACTCTATGAAGCTTACATCGACAGCATAGAACAAAGTCTGAACTACGAGGATGGCGTGATTTCGCTTCGCGATGACATCGCTACGCTACAAGTCCCTGATGGCTATAAGTACCTCAATGGGGAGGACAGTGAAATGATCCTCACTGATCTTTGGGGCAATCCACCAAGCGAGCCAGAAGATCGGTCGATGGGAATGCTAATCCCAAAAGAAAATTCGATCAATGACGATTCTTCATTTGTCATCAACATCACTTACAGCGAGGAAGGCTATATCGACGACTCTGACGCCAAAGATATCGACTACGATGAGCTTTTGGAAAGTATGCAATCCGATGCCTTAGCCTCTAATGAAATGCGTGAAGCACAAGGCTATCCAACGATTGAATTGATGGGTTGGGCCTCTCCCCCATTTTATGATGCAGAGAACAAAAAGCTCCACTGGGCCAAAGAACTTCGGTTTGGTGGCTCTGACGATCATACCTTGAATTACAATATTCGCATTCTTGGCCGCAAAGGCTATTTGGAGCTAAATGTGATTGGTCAGATGCATGTAGTTGAAGAGGTAAAAAGTAAAATCAATCCAATTTTGGCCAGTGCTAATTTTAATGATGGCCATAAATACAGCGATTTTAATCCAAATATCGACAAAGTAGCCGCCTATGGTATTGGTGGTTTGATTGCTGGAAAAGTACTGGCTAAGGCTGGTATCTTTGCAAAGATCGGTATCGTTCTAGCGAAGTTCTGGAAAATAATAGCTCTGGGAGCGATTGGCTTATTTGCCGCTTTTCGTCGTATGATTGGCGGAAAATCTGAAGATGAAGTGCCCACGGCTTAAATGCATTTAACAAAGCCTATATAGGGCTAAAACGAATTTTAATTTACGATCAGATACTTGAATATAAAGATTGGTCTTCTACAGGAGGATCAATCTTTTTTAATTTGAACATTGATGTATAGACAACTGTTGTGCATACAAGCTATTACTCAAGGATTTACAATATCTAATTATCAAACTCAAATCAACTAATCATGTCTAAGAAGTTAGTTGTCTTCGGCGCAAGCAGCAGTCGGCAATCCATCAATAAAAAATTTGCTAATTATGCGGCCCATCAAGTGGCTGATGCAGAGGTTAATTTATTAGACCTTAACGATTATGAAATGCCCATCTACAGTATTGACAAAGAAAAGGGTACTGGCATTCCCCAATTAGCACATGACTTCAAGCAGCAGATCATTGACTCAGATGGTATCGTCATCTCTTTTGCCGAACACAATGGCGCTTACTCCACCGCTTTCAAAAACATTTTTGATTGGATTTCCAGAATCGATAAGAACGTTTGGATGAATAAGCCCATGCTTCTGTTGGCAACTTCTCCTGGAGGAAGAGGTGGAAAGACCGTATTGGATATTGCGGTCAATAAGTTCCGCTTTATGAATGAGAATACCATGGTGAATTTCTCCCTACCCTCTTTTATGAAGAACTTCTCCACTGAGGAAGGCATCTTGGATGAAGAACTTCGACAAGCCTTTATGACGCAACTACAGCTATTTACAGAAGCGCTATCTAAAGATTTAGTAAGCAGCGAATAAAGAATCATTCCCCCGACACCAGGCGTCTCTCCTTATCGAGAGGCCCTTTTTTTTGCACAAAACTTTGAAAAATCAATTATTAACTATAATATTGTTGATACGTCAATGTTTGATATTTAAACTTGTATGAAACCAGAAGATAAACCGCTGAAAGATATTTACATTTTCCACCTGGAAAAGGCTTTTAAGCAGTTTAAGAAGTACAAAACGCAAAGACTCAAACAGGCTGGAATAGATATTACTAGCGACCAGTGGATTTTGCTCAAGAGTATTCACGAGGAAGAGGGCTTAAATCAGAGAGCACTGGCCGAAAAAACCTTTAAAGAACCCGCTTCTATCACCCGCATCCTCGATATTTTGGAGAAGAAAAACTGGGTGGAGCGGAGAAGCATAGAGAATAACCGACGGACCTATGGCTTGTACATGACTAAGGCAGGCAGCGATATGGTGAAGCAAATACTACCACTAGCTGTTGAAATTAGAGCGGAGGGGACGAAGGGAATTAGTCCCAAGGAGGTTGATCAGTTTTCAAGACTGTTGATTAAGTTATTTGAGAATTTCAGTTGAGTATTGATGAGAGTTGATGGCTTTCCACAATTATCGGGCTGGAGGCAGCACTCAGTGTCATACTAGAGGCAGCACTCAGTGTCATACTAGAGGCAGCACTCAGTGTCGGACTGACCCCGCCGCCGTTGGCACTTTGGCGGGGAGTCAGTCCGACAGGCAGCTCATCTATTTTTTTGACACCTAAATTGATATATCAATTATATATAAATCAATATCACTTTACTTATGAATAATTATCTCTTCTTAGTGCTGCTTTACGGATGGATAGCAGCGATTCCAGCACATTTTAAATGTATGAAACAAATAGAAAAAAACGGGATGAAAGTTTCCTGGGCCTTTGAAGGAGAACAACTGAAAGTGGAGGTCGTCGCACCTACTAAAGGATGGGTGGCCATAGGTTTTAATGAGCAAGACCAGCTCGTAGGCCATCATTTGATTATGGGCAAGGTAGTAGGCGACCAAATTTATGTAAGCGATCGCTATATCCGCGGCATTGGCCAGCACTATGCCGTAACCGAATTAGGTGGGATTAGCCATCTTTCTCAGCCCAGTGGACAAGAAGACAGCGGTGGTACCCAAATCCGTTTTCACATCGCTACTAGCCCAAAAGATGCCTTTCACTACACATTAGAAAAAGGTCAAACGATCCATCTGCTCATCGCCTATTCGCAATCAGATGATTTTGAACATCACTCCGCGATGCGCAGCGCTTTAACAATTACTCTTTAATCCTTATAAATCACCATTTATGAAAAGTCTAATTATTTTTTTCGGTCTCCTGAGTATAGGACTAGCCAAAGAACCCACTCCTGGAAATGATTTACAGCAGATCAATGCCTTGGTTCATGCTTTTGTACAAGGTGCAGATGAGCGCAATGTCCAGCAAATGGATAAGGTCTTACATCCCGAATTTCGGGCGGTGGTCAATCGCTTAATGGGCAGCGAGGAATTGTCTTTGATGACTAAAAATTTGTATCTGGATTTGCTCAAAAAAGGCAGTATTGGTGGCGATAAGCGGACCGTCTATATTGAAGCCATACAAATTGAAAATAATAATGCAGTTGTCAGAGCAACTTTCAAAGGAGAAAAATTGGTCTTTAATACCTTTCTCCAATTGGTCAAAGCGGCAGATGGCCAGTGGAGCATCATTAGCGATATGCCCCACATTGCCAAAGTCAATTCAATGCAATAGGCCCGCTGAAAAGATAAATGGGCAGGCACGACATTCGTACCTGCCCCAATTTTTGCGATAAGCATTCTTCTTTCTCGGGTTGGAAAGCTTAATTCTTGCGGCGACTTCTTTTGACGGTGGTCTTCTTACGTCCTGCTGCCTTTCCGTTTTTCTTCTTCACCGTCGTCGTCCTGGTCGTTTTTGTCTTAGCCGCTTTGTTTCCATTTCTGGCTTTTCCTCTTGTGGTGGTCCTTGTTGTTTTGGTGACCGTGCCATTGGGGGTCTTTCGCTTGACCGCAGTTGTATTGGTTTTGCGAACAGCGGCATTGCTTTTTCTGTTGACGGCTACCCGAGTAGTTGTTCTTGTATGCACCACTCTTGTCGTTCTGCGGACTGGGGTATAGACGCGATGGGCACGAACCACACGATGGGTAGTAACGACGCGGTAGCGAGGGCGATAAAAAGCGCGACGGCTATAGTGCCAGCGCCATGGATGTGGGCGCCATGGATTCCACCAGCGAGGATAAACACCCCAGCGATAGGGAGAGACATAAAGTCGATAGCGAGGTCCATAGATAAAACGAACAGAAGGCCAAGCCCATACATTGACGACTATTCGAACGATCTCCCACTCTGCACTGGGGCCTTTCCCTTCTGACTGGCCCTGCTCTTCAAAAGGCTCGACGATGACTTGTTCTCCATAAATATCTACATCACCTACAATTTGAAGGATGGCCTCATTTTCACTTTGTTTCTCGATTTCAATGACTGCGATATCCTGAGATTCTTCTTCACTAAAGGGCACTTGTAAGACCAGGGCGTGTACCTCTCCATCCATATTATCAATCACGCGTATGTAGTCGATTGCTCCATCTTCGTTCAGATCCAGATTATTCACATAATTGTCTTCTTGGTTGAGTAATTTCTCGAAATCCTCTGGCGACTCTGCTTTTTTGAAGAGTTCAAGTGCGCCTTCCAGGCTAAAATGGTCACCAGGGAGCCCTGTACTGTCGGCCTGACTGACCGATTCTTGAGCGTTGAGCACAAATGCGAAAGCGAGGAAAAAGAGGCTTAACAATTGGTGCCTAGTTCGGAAATTCATCTTCTTGATTTTTGGTTAAGTAATTAGGTTTTGCCCTTTTTGACCTGGGTTCAAAGCTAAGGTTTAAAACCCGATCAAAAAAAAAGAAAAAAGACTTACCAGTTTCCAGCATAAGCCAATAACTGATTAGAATCCTTTTGGAGATAATGGTATTTGATACGGTTGATTTGTCTAATGTGTAAATAGTCGTGAGCGAGCCAGTTGGCGAGGAAAAACTGGGCAGTTTGGGCCCCGTATCTTGGGTGGGTAATGAAGTTTTGCCAATGAGCATTAGCGGTATTGTCTGCTAAAGGTAAGGAGTGCAGCCATTCGATGGAATTTTGTCGTTCTGCGAGAAATTGCTGCAACACAGTTTCATAGTTCAGCTCCATATAGCGTCGCTCGCTCACCCAAGCAAGCGGGTCAAAGCTCGGCAGTGGCGCTGTAGAATTTTCAAGGGCCATTCGCATGCGCACCTTGAAATCTTCCGCTTCCTCATCCCGCAAATGAGCAATAATTTCCAATAAACACCAATGCTGAGGATGGGGACGATAGAGATAGGTTTCCCGATCAACACCATTTAGTAAAGCGGAAAATACCGCGCGATTATGCACCAGCTGATCGATGGTTTTTTGATGATTCATAGACGAGGATTCTTATTAGTTAAAACGCAGCACCACCAATTGAATCTTCACAAGCTGTTAATTGACGAAATGCCTGAGCGATGAATGATCACAGGTATTTTCTACTAGTCCAATTTGATATTTAACCAACGCGATAGGGCAGCCCACAGTTCCTTTTTTTCCGCTTCGCTCATATTGCGAATCCTAGCCATTCGATGATCTTTACCCTTTAGATCGAACCACAGCGCATCTCTTTCAGGGTATTTGGGAACTGCCGTTGCCGACCAGGTATCTATCGCTCCATTGATGTAAATAAACTGATCTCCTTTTTCCTTGAGCCAAACAGCAACTTTTTTCGCCAGGCTATTGTCATAGGAAACCTTCATTTTATTGGGCGTAAAGGCCGCATGCGGATTGGCATTAGGGGGCAAGGCCTCCAACAAATAGCTAAAAGGTTCTGTCTCATAGCCATAATAGCCCATTTGATTGGCGGCTTGGTAATAATGGGGGGCAAAAAATTTCATATCTCGATCTGAGAAAAAGTCGATGCCAGATACGCTAAGAAAATACTCGAGTAATTCCTCCAACTCAACATCTGGCCCAGGAATAGTCGAACAATCATGCCCCCATTGCCAAAAAGAAAAGGGATATTCGAGGACAGCAAATTCAAAGGCTTCCTCCAGACTTAGGTAATCGTACTGGAGCTGAGCCCCTTTAGCATACCAACGAAGCAGGGGCATCAACTTTCTTCGATTTTGGAGAATACGTACTTGAACGCTTTTTATCTTATTGCGACATTCCTGGCTACCTATGGTATCTAGAAAATTGTATATGCGTTGATCTTCAAATTCGAGATTGAGCGGAGCGACGTAGGGGACACTCACGCTAACATCGTTGGGATAGAAATAGCGGTAAAAAATGGTCGTTTGGCCACCTTTGCTAATGCCAGTACTGATCCATTTTTGTTGGTAAATATTTTTGAAAAGCATGCGAATGCGGTGCAGATCAGCCGTTACCTGTTCTAGGGTCAAATAGCTGTAGTCCAAACTATCTGGTGCACTGTCGCCAAAAAAGCGATGTTCTACTTGTATCTGATTCGCTTGGAGTAGATCGCTTAATTCGTAAATGCGATTGCGACTTCTGCTGTAGCCTTCCGTAACGATGACCGTGGGTTGACTGACACCGCGATGGCTTAGAAATACTTTTTGGTAGAAATGGCCTTTTTCTGGATGCTGATGATCAAGGGGTTGACGGATTTTTAGTTCGTAGGCCACTTGGTAATTATCTGGGCTTTCGATTGGTGTGAAGATCACGTCTGGCAATTCAAATAGCTGAATTTCCAGATTTTCCAGCTGCGCATAGCCTTGGGTAGCTATCGCTATAAATAGGAATAGAAAGATCGCTTTTTTCATAGAATGGATTTTGGAGTAGGAAAGATAAGGAAAATGTGAAAGGGCGAAGCTGGTTTGGGTCAGAAGAAAGCGCTTGATATGCGAAAGGATAATTGAGACGCTATTCCATTGCCCTCATCTCTCTGGACATTCTAAAAATAGCGTACAAATGATGGGCTTCGTGCAGTAAAAAGAACTCTAGCCATTCAGGAATCGTCATGGCCCCAAACTTAGGATGAACACCTGAGCGCTTCCATTGCGCTGGTTTTAAATCATGGACTAATTGGATCATCGCCATTCGATCCTTTTGAATTTGGGCATGAAGCTTAGGAAGGTCCATATCCAACCATTGCATGGCTCCTGGGTCCTTTTCTGCTACATAGCGCCCTAAGGCTACGCCATCTTTTTCCAGAATCTGCTTCATCCGCGCCAAAAAGACTTCTTGATAGCGCCCCATATGACAGAGGTGTTCTCTTATCGACCACTTATCAGCCTGCCATCGCTTTTCTATCTGCTCCAAATTCAAGTTTTCAAGCATAGGCGCAAGACGCTCCCATTGATACCATAAACGATATTGACTGGCACGGGATAGCATAGGATTATCCTTTATAGGGATCAAAGGTCCCAGCGGGTGCCATGGCCACTCCTATGGGATCTAATTCAAATAATACCTTGATGGTATCTTGATGATGAGCCAGGACATGAGATAACTTTTTATAGCATGCGGGGGCTTCATCAGGACCCGCTCCCCGCAGCTCAATCCCTCTTTCGCTCATCTCCTTTTGAACCGCTTTAAAATCTACTGCTCCTTTTTTAAGAATCATTGGTCGCTTTCGACCATCTGGGCCGCGGGTCCATTTGACCTTACCCGCTGCTTTTCGCCTGGACATCACTCGCCCCGCACCATGTACGGTAGAGTATAATCCTTGTTTGGATAATTCGGAATCCACGCCTTCCACAATAACAGAAGTATCCCTCATCGTCGAGCCAATAAAGCCTCTTTGACCAGGAAAGGCAGGCGTACAGCCCTTTCTAACCACCCAATACTTTTCACCAAAGTGCTCTTCCTCCCAAGCAAAATTGTGATGATTATGAACTTCATAGGTCACTTCTGGATGACCGAGAATTTCCAATACCTTATTGACAGCGGCATCCCGTCCTGCATAGGCATATTCGCCAGCGAGTTGCATCGCCGCAATATAGTCTTGCCCCAAAGTGCTGCTTTTGTCAAATAATATAGGGGGCTTGTCCATACCACCTTCTTTGACGGGATCGCCAAAGGATTTGCCGCGAGAGAGGGCGATGAAGCCCGTGGTGGTTTTGTGTCCAAAGCCTCTTGAACCAAAATGCACCCCTATCCAAAGGTAACCTTCGCGATCTTTAAACAAATCAATAAAGTGATTGCCTGCGCCCACTGTTCCCAATTGACGCGCTGCCATATCTATCATTTTCCGTTGCGGCTTGAAATCGGCTTGTCGGATGGCCTCCAATACTTCGTGATCGATTGGTTCTTTATTAGGACGGCCAATGCCAAAGGAGATGCGGCGAAAGATTTGATCCATCACCTTTTTGAGCTTAATATCATGGGCCATGATATTGGTGCGAACTGCTTTATTGCCACAGGCAATATCAAAGCCTACGCCCGATAGGGAGACTTTATTTTTATAGGCAACTACACCACCAATGGGATGGCCATAGCCATAATGCGCATCCGCCGTCAGGACAGCTAGATCCTCTTCTGAGATACAATTCTTAATTTGTCGAATCGAATTCTCGTCGATGATGGTTTCCCCAAAAATGGTTAGATTTTTTATAGGCATATCTTTATCCATAAGATATTGCTACAACTTTGGCGATAGAAAGAAGGTTCCCAGAGCCCTAGATTTTAAGGAATTGAATAAGATCAGGACTAGCAAATAAGTCAATTCCTATCGGGACTTACTTTTTTACTCTATTTTTTTTGCAAATTCAAAATTCAAGCTTCACACCAATTTTAGTTTACTACTATTTACTACGCTGTAGATAATGAATGCACACCTGGTAAACGACCCCTTTGTCCTTTTTTAACATGATTAAATATTTTTTTATGAAAAAGAAACAAGCCTTGAAACAGGTGGAAAGGATCATCCTAATCCCCAAATTAAACAAACAAAAAATAGGAAAACTCAAAGGTGGAATAGGGCCAATAATTGATCCAGGTGGATAAACTAAAAATAGATGCAAGTATGAAAAAGACCAAAACAAACATTGAGAAGTTGCTCAAGGACAGTAAGCTTTACCTAATTGAAAGTAGTCGGGAATGGATTAAAGGAGGGCGGGGTTGCAATGCCGACCCTGACGGTTAATAATAGCAGCTTCTACTACCACCCTTGGGCGGGATAGGCGCTGGGTCTATCCCTGCCCGCCTTCCAATCGGTTAATTGCAATCGCTGAGGTCCCAACAGATCATCAGCGATTTTTATGGGTAGCTTAAAACTCGCCACCGCCATAATCACCACCACCTCTGCGACCTCCTCCTCTTCTTCTCTGCTTTTTTTGATTAAGGCGATAATTGAGGGTAAGGTTTATGGTTCGAGCCCGCCATTGGAATTCGGTCTCTCCGTATAAGTTTTCGATATCGTAGACACTGCGCCATCTTCGACTATTGAATAGATCGCTGATACTAAGCGTAAGGGTGCCTTTATTTTTGAATACATCACGGCTCATCGCTAAGGTGAGATAGTAGATGGCTTTATTTCTTCCCTGTGTAGTTTCGCGAGGTGCCCGATAGTTGACCCGTAATTGGACATCCGTCTTTTTGAGGATTTTAACCCGAGAGGTCAAGCGACTAAACCAGGTGTAGGTGTCATTGTAAAATCGTTGCTCATTGTACTGTCCATCTCGGATAGCGTGAAAGAAATTAAAATCGCCATTTAGACGCAGCCATTTATAGGGGCTATAGGAGAAAGTAAATTCCACTCCATAGGCATCTTCTGTAGATAGATTAATGGGAAATCTTTGCGTAATGCCTTGTTCTTCATCCAGCGTTTCGATGATGCGCTCTACAACGCCTTCGGTATGGCGATAGTAGATGGATGAGCTGATGGAGGTTTTGCCCCAATACTTAATGTGTTGTAATTCAAAAGAGTGGGTAAATTCAGGATCGAGATCGGGATTACCCGTAAAAATATTTCTATTGTTGCTGAAGGTGAAAAAAGGATTGAGGGAGCGGAAGCGAGGACGGGTGATTCTTCGGCTGTAGCTCAATTGCAGGGCATTGTCTTTGGGGAATTCATAATTCATATGAGCTGTAGGAAAAAGATTGGTGTAGGAGCGGTCGTTGATTTCATTGGTATTCAACAGCTCCGTAATCACATCTGAGTGTTCCCCACGAAGACCTACTTGATAAGAAAATTTATTGTGTTTATTACCATAACTTAGATATAAGGCATAGATATTTTCAATATAATTGAAATCATTGCTAAAATTAGGCAGCACCTGCCATTCCACATCGTCAAATTCCTCGACTAAATATTCATTTTCGATATTGCGCAAAGAGATGCGGCCACCAGCTTCAAACTGGCTTTCCTTGGAAAAAGGATAAACAAAATCAGTTTGAAACAGCCAGCGACTGAGCCCTTCCGTATTGGAGGAACGTTGATTGAGATTGGGCTGAAGGTCAAAGAATTCGGTAACTAATTCAGAACCTTCGATTTCCTCATTTTGCTCAAACTGCACATCTGCCGTCCATTTATGCCCATCGCGTTTAAAGGTCTTTTTATAAGTAATGGCGTATTCTAGGTCGCTTTCATCTTCCGATTCGTTATCTGTTCTGAGGCTTTCTGCAACAAATTCATCAAAGATGAAATCGCGGTATCTAATGGTCGTCTCGTTATCCTCGTCGCTGACCCGATAAGAAAGAGAAGCTGTAATGGTATTTTTAGGATTGATGAAAAAGTCACTACCAAATCTAAAGCTATTGGACCAACCGCCCCGTAGGTGGTCGCGATCTTCTGTAAGGGCAAAGGTGGTATCGTTTCGGATGCTTCGTTGGTTGAGTGCTCCGCTTCCAGGATTTCTGCGATAGCGCAGCCCGTAATTAGCAAAAAGGTTGACTTTATCTCTTCGGTAGTTGAGATTGATGGCCGTCGCATAATTATCTGGATAGCCTACTGTAAAGTCAAAAGAGCCATTAATCCCCACCTTGCGCTCTTTTCGCAAAACAATATTAATGATCCCCGTCATCCCCTCAGCTTCATATCGAGCAGAGGGATTAGTGATCACTTCGATTTTATCTATGAGATTAGATGGAATCTGACGCAAGCCATCCGTATCTCCCACCCCAACCAATCCAGAAGGTCTTCCATTAACTAAAATACGCACATTACCACTCCCTCTCAAACTCACATTTCCCTCCACATCAACCTGTACGGAAGGCACATTATCCAAAATATCAGAAGCGGTCCCACCGATATTAGCCAGGTCCTTACCTACATTAAAGACTTTTTTATCCAATGTCATCTGCATTTCACTCTTCTCTGCCCGCACCTCTACTTCCGCCAAAACTGCTGCATCGGGATACAGTTTAATAATCCCTAAATCCAGCGTCATCTGACCAGGTTTTAAAATGATATCTCCAATTACAGTGCTGGCATAAGAGATAAATTCCACTTTAGCATAAAAACGACCAGGTCGAGCTTCAATAACAAAACGCCCATCCAAATCGCTAACCCCTCCCGTAATCATTGCACTATCCCGCATGGAATAAAGCGTCAGCGTACCGTACTCTAATGCCTGACCATTTTGGCCATCCACTACTTGTCCTTTTATTTGGGCTTTTACCTGGGCGTTCGGTCTTTGGCTATTGGGGCCTCCGCCTCGCTGTTGAGCTAAGGTAAGATTGGCAGACAACAACAGGAACAGGCTGCTAAGAAGTAAAGATACTCTCATCAATGCGATATGGTTTTAATAGACGAATTAGTAGGCACCAAAAAATTGGCACTTAGTTGAATACACGCATTTGGCCTAAAGTGTTGTAAAAGAGTAACCTTATCTTATAATTTTAACATTATGATCGTGGAAAAATCTAAGAAATCGACACTGCAGGGCTTTATTTTCCTATCCCTACTTCACCCTTACTTTTTCTATATTCTACTGGTGTCAACCCTTTCCAACGTTTGAAAGAACGGATAAAAGAGCTGGTATCGGCATAATCCAGTAAATAGGCGATTTCTTTGATGCTCAATTGTTCATTGCGCAAGTAATCTAAAGCAAATTGCTGGCGCAAGCCATCCATCAAGGTTTTGTAGTTGATGCCCTCCTTTCCCAATCGTCTTTGGAGGGTTCGAATACTGATATTCAAATTGGCGGCAACCTGCTGAATAGAGGGAAACTGAGGACGAGCCATATTGATAATAGATTGGCGGACAAGGCTACCAAATCCATCTTTGTATGATAATTTTCTCAACTTCTCTTCTGCATACTGAACTAGTAGGCGCAGTAAGTGAATATCATTGGTTCTCACAGGGCTTTCCACTTGCTTCTTATCCAAGAAAATAGCGGTTTGTACTTGGTCAAAGCGAATGGGACATTTAAAGAAAGCCTCATATTCTTTAAAATAGGTGGGTCGTTTATAGCAAAAATGGACTTTCAGTGGCTGGTATCGCTGACGAGTAAGGCTGTGAAATTCTCTTATTGTAAAAACCATTGTCCCATCCATCGTTTGCCTTACACTAATGGGCGATTGCTCAAGCCAAAGAGGATGGGGATGTAAAGAAAGCTTCCAGGCATCTGATGCCTCCTCTAAGCGAAAAGGCATAGCCTGACAACCCAGATTGGCAAATTCTACCATATAATGTAGGGCTTCCTTTACGGTCTGGCTACTTTGGGCAATCTGAACGATCAACCCTGCCGCAGACAAGGATAGGTAATTTCCCAGGTGTAATCCAAAACGCTGATTACGGGATATATGATAGATGCTTTCAATAAGGCTATTATAAATGGAGGCCTCACAAAAGCAATCTTCCTGACTCAATTCTTCCCAGCTTTTACCTGTCAAATGAAGAAGACTTTGCTTGGGCAGTCCTTGTTGCCCTGCAAATTGGATGATATCGGTAATAAATCGACCTCTAAATTTCATAGTTGTGTTTTTAGATCACTGCACTGTGGGATGCGAGATCGCAGCGTAAGCGATCTTTAAAAGTAGAGAAGTTGGCACGAAATGTCAATGCATTGGCGGTAGATGCCCATAATGAGTAGATAGGCTTGATGGATATTTGTATCAAAACATTAAAAACACCGCTTATGTACATTAAAACCAGTATAGATATTCCTGCTCCTAAAGCAATGGTTTGGAAACACCTCATGGACTTTGATCGCTATCCAGAATGGAATTCCTTTCTCCAGATTAAGGGAGTGCCCAAGGTTGGAGCACAATTAGAAAACACGATTTTCTTAGAGGGGCAGCCGCCACAGGTCTTTCGACCCAAAGTACTCGAAGTGAAAACAGAGCAATCCTTTCGTTGGCTAGGGCATTTGTGGATACCTGGGTTATTTGATGGTGAGCACTACTTCGAGCTAAAAGCCCTGAGTGAAGATCACACCCATTTGGTGCATGGCGAAAAATTTAAAGGACTATTGAGGCGTCCTATATTATGGATGATCAAATCAGCTACGATAAGGGGATTTGAGCAAATGAATGAGGGGCTAAAGCAGCAGGTATTGGAAAAGGCTTGATTTGGAAAAATCCTTCAAATAATTGGTCTGAAAAAAACAAGCATTAATAGATGATCCTTCCTGTTTTGTATAGCAGGGTGATGAGGGCAGCAACATCTTTGATCGAAAAACCGTCCTTTAGGTATACAATCATCACGATTATTTTATCACCTCAAATCAATTGAAAATGAATACTTTAAAGTCCGTTTTATTTGTCGCTCTTACCTTTTGTTGTTTTGCTTTCGCCAATTCTGCTTTTGCTTCCACACCCGATGAGAGCCCCAATAAGAATCTAAGAACAGAAATAAAATCACTACTTAAGGGACTAGATTATCAATCACTAGACGATGGGACCAATTATGTAGATTTGGCCTTTAGAGTCAATGAGGAAGGTGCTTTGATGTTGGTCTCTAGCCAATCTAATAATAGCTACTTGCGTCAATTTACGAATCAACGCTTACACCAGCAGAAAATAGACATCGACAATTTGGAAGCCAATGTCATTTACCGATTAAGGATACACTATGAATATAAATAGGTTTTGATAAATATCATTAGCGTTCGTAACGGACTGGTTGGAAGTTTTCTTCTGACCAGTTTTTGTTTTTACACTATGACCTCACAACAAATTTCTTACATAGATTCGCGAAGGGCAAAGGTCTTTCTCATTTTCTGATATAGGCTTTTTGCTTGGGTATAGTCCAAGGTTTGCTGGCCATCAGAAAATGCCTTTTCAGGATGTTGATGTACTTCTACAATCACTCCATCTGCTCCAGCCATGATGCCAGCCAGGGCAACGGGTTCAACATACTTTCTTAGGCCAACCCCATGAGAAGGATCAACAATGACTGGCAGGTGCGTTTTTGATTTGAGTACTGGAATGGCGTTGATATCGAGTGTATTGCGATAGGCTTTTTCATAGGAACGGATGCCTCGTTCGCAGAGCATAATTCGTTCATTCCCATTGGAAAAGATATACTCAGCCGCTTGGAGCAATTCATCCAAGGTGCCAGAAATACCGCGTTTGAGCAGGACGGGTTTATCCACCTCCCCCAAAGCATCCAAAAGATTAAAATTTTGGGAATTGCGGGCCCCTACCTGGAAGATGTCGATATAGTCGATCATGGATTCAATCTGATCAACCATCATCACTTCCGTAACGATTTTAATGCCTGCTGCTTTACAGGCTTGGTAGAAGATTTTCAAGCCTTCTATGCCCAAGCCGCGAAAAGAATAGGGCGAACTGCGGGGTTTGTATACGCCACCCCGCATAATTTTGACCCCATTGGCTACCAGATGCGCGACCGTACTTTCAATTTGGCTTTCTGACTCGATGGAGCAAGGGCCAGCCATGATTTCAAAATTACCCGTTCCGATGAGGATGCCATCTCCCAAATCAATCTGGGTATCTCTAACTTTCCATTTTCTGGAAACCAGTTTGTAGGCATCGCTTACGCGGTGGATGTCGCGAATACCCGCCATAGTGCCAATGGAGCGGATGTCAAATTCCTTTTTGCCCACGCCAATGATATAATGGCCAAATTGGGTACTCACCTGCGTAGATTTATATTGAACCTCCTTGAGCTTCGCTTTGAGTAAGGAGCGTTGTTCTTCCGTAATGGTGGGGTCAAGTTGAATGATCATGATGGATAGAATTTAGAAATTGGTAGTAGATGAATTACAGAATAAAAAGGTCACTTTAGCTCTTCAATTGGAATTTTGCGAATACCTCCAATAAATTCGTGAATACTTTCGCTCAATTCCTCATCATCGGCAGTGCCTTTATCAAAGCCTTGGCCGCAGATGAG